>DAOVBK010000005.1 GCA_030670605.1 Candidatus Stahliibacteriota bacterium | reverse complement strand
GAATGCATGGGGGAGCTCAGCGGTGCCGTCTAACTAGTCGAATTAGGGTCAAATCTTCATTCTTCACAAGACAGAAAGCAAAGACATCCTTTAAAAGATGTATACACTTATCATATAAGAATAAGGAGAAGAACGATGAAGAGAGAGAGTGTGTTGTGGTAATCGTGAACGCGCTCATCTGGGGATTTGTTCTGATCGCCAGTGCGGTTGCGTTGAAGGGTACGGGAGCGTTCAAAGAGATACAGCTTATCCTTGGCGGAGGCGCTGCGGCCTCGCTGCTGGTCGTTGGTGCCGGAGTTCGGCGCAAGCCGCAGGACTAGCTGGAAGCCTCGCCATTTTGTAATAGGTGCGAGATATGAGTGCGGCAACCAGAGAAACTCGCTGCAGTTTAACCACCGGCTGCAGCGGATTCGCTTCGCTCACTGCTGAGCCGTACGTTGTGCGGCCTAGAAGCATGAAAGGAGAAAGGAAATGGAGAAGCAAATAACACCAGGGCTGAAGTACACATTTCTCGTCCACGGCATCATGATGACAGTGTTTGGCCTCACCTACCTGTTTATTCCGGTGCTGTGGGGCGACTTGACAGGCTGTCTGTCCAACCAGGTGCCGCAGGCATTCCGGGCTTTGAGCGTAGCCTTCCTTGCTCTCGCCATAAGTTCATTCTTGGCGTTCAGGGAGACATCATGGGACAAGGTGAAGATCTTGGCTCAGACGGAGTGCATCACTAATGTCCTGTGGCCGATTATCATCCTCCTGGGCTTGTTGTTCTGGAGTCTGCCCGGGATCGCCTGGTTGTACTTCGTTGTCATGGGTGGCTTCGCTATAGCATTCAACGTCTTCTACTTCAAAGGATAGACGGGCAGGGAGTCTGTCCAAATCCTGGGGCAATTGGGGTCAAATCTTCATTCTTCACAAGATACAAAGGAACAGGATACTGAATTCCTGGAGGATTAGTGATGAGGAATCATATTGTATATGGTCGATGTTCAAAGTAGAGATTTGACCCCACACCCTCACTTTATGCTTTGTTTTTTGAGCCAAAGGTTTGAATTCTGTCTTCAACGACCTTCTGCATCATTGCGCGGGCAAAGCCAATAATCTTTCTTGGGTCAAAGACTTCTGGATTCGTTCGCAGATATTCTCTCACTCCTGCAGTAAAAGCGATTCTCAAATCTGTGTCAGTATTTATTTTTGAGATGCCATTTTTTACTGCTTGTTTTATCAATTTGTCTGGTACGCCTCGTGCTTGTTCGAGTTTTCCCCCGAATTTATTAACGAGATTTATCCATTTTACCTTAACACCTGATGCACCGTGTAGAACAAGGGGAATCTTTACCTCTTGTGCAATTTTTTTTAAAATATCGATTCGTAATTTTGGTTTTCCTTTAAATTTATGTGCACCATGTGATGTACCGATGGCTATTGCGAGTGCGTCACAGCCAGTTTGTTGTACGAACCTTTCTGCTTCCTCAGGATCAGTGTAGACCGCGTCACCTTTCGTGACCTGTATGTCGTCTTCAATGCCGGCAAGTCTGCCGATTTCTGCTTCGACCGTGACACCGTGTTTGTGTGCGTAGCGTACGACCCGTCTTGTGATTTTCACATTTTCCTTAAAAGAAAGGTGAGAGCCATCAATCATAACAGACGTATAGCCATGCTTGATACATGTTTTTGCAATATCAAACGTTCGTCCGTGATCGAGGTGCAAGACGACCGGCACCTTTGCTTTGTATGCCATGGTGATGACCAGTTGTGAGATGTTCTCAATACCCGCGTACGCTATTGCCTTTTCGCTTGTTGCGACAATGATTGGTGCGTTGAGTGATTCTGCTGCACCGAGTATCGCCTGTGTGATTTCAAAATTTGAGGTGTTGAAGTGACCTACTCCGTAGCGCCCCTTGCGGGCTTTGGGTAGAACTTTGTTCAAGTTAACGAGCATGATTACTGTTCCTCGCTTGGCTGCCCTTCCTTTTTTTCTCTCCTTTCTCGACGAGAGGTTTACCTCTGCCTCTTTTCCCTTTCTTGGCGGGAAGTTTACCTCTGCATCTTTCCCCTCCCTTGACGGGAGGGGATAAAGGGGAGGGTGATATATTGTCTGCTATGACCTTCAAAACACCATCGATATTCTGTATGATATCGTTATTCCACAATCGTAGTACTCTGAATCCTTGTTTTACAAGCCATTCGTCTCGAGCTTTGTCATATGGCCGCTCGCAGTGTTGCCCGCCGTCAACCTCAATAACTAGTCTGTTTTCGAAGCAGACAAAATCAACTATATAATTGCCAATTTTCTGTTGTCTTCGGAATTTCGCGTTCAACTGTTTTCTTCTAATCCTTTGCCACAAATACGTTTCCGCTTTGGTCATGTTTTTTCTTAATGTTGTGGCAAAAGCCTTAGATTTCATTTTCCACCCCCACCTTGATCCTCCCCCGTCAAGGGGGAGGAGAGGGATCGGTTTGTCATCCTGGTGTTATTGCCGCCACGCACGAGTAGACCTCACAAGCGCCGGCATTTTTCAACACGTGCGCGCATTCTTGTATTGTCGCGCCGGTTGTGAGAACATCATCGATGAGGAGTATTCTTTTGTCTTCAATGCCATTTGCCTGCACGGCAAACGCATTCTTAACGTTGTTACGTCGATCGCGTTCGGTCAGGCGTGTTTGTGTTTTTGTGTTCTTGATTCGACTCATAGTATTCTGCTCTCTGATGTTAGTCTCTTGGCTTATGACGTGTGAAAGGAGCACTGCCTGATTATACCCCCTGTGTAGTTTTTTCCACCAGAACAGCGGTACCGGCACGATCATATCTGCGCGGTTGAGTATGTGGTCAGTCCGTATCAATGTTGCCATTGCACGTCCCATGAGCTGGGCGAGTTTTGTTTTTTTTCTGTATTTGAAATGGTGGATGAGCTTATCCGATGGTGGTATGAAAAGCATCCATGCACGCCCATGGTCAAGTACGCTCACCCGTTTACACAGACGACACGTGATTCCGTTCTTTATTGGTCTACCACAGCGGTGGCAGATGGGTGATGTAACAACCGGCAAGTAATCAAGGCAGTTATTACACACCAGACCATCGGTTGTTTCTGTTTCACAGAGCAAGCACATATGAGGAAGGAGAAAGTCGAGTGCAGTGTGTACGAAACGCGAAAGTGAACCACCTAGCATACGCATAACCCGTTGGGAAAATAAGGGTTACTTTTTCTTAGAAGCCTGAACAAAGATTAATACGCCGATGAGAACGACAGCAAGTGCAATGATTTGATTGATCCAGAAATTTGCGCCGTTCTCAAAGTAGCGGATAAAATCGATACTAAAGCGAAAAATACCAGAGAAGATGAGATATGATGAGAAAATCTCGCCGATTTTGTGTTTCCGGTACAGCCGTTTGTTGAGAAAGAAAAAAAGCGCCACACTAAAGAGAGCAGTATAGATCTGAGTCGGGTGCAGTGCGTAGTCACCTACTGGTGAGCCTCCAGCAACACAGCTTTCAGGAAACGTCACTGCCCATGGAAGGCTTGATGGCGTTCCAAAGCAGCATCCATTGAGAAAGCAGCCAATGCGTGTAAAGAATTCACCTAAGGCAATTGCTGGCGCGATAAGATCTCCAAACAGAAGCACTGACAGCTTCTCTCTCTGGAGATAAAAGACGCTCGCCGCGAGACCGCCAAGGAATCCGCCGTAGAACATCATACCGCCTTCCCATACCCTGATAATGCCAAACAGGTCGTGTTCATACTGCTGCCAGTGGAAAATGACATAGAGGAGCCGTCCACCGATGATGACGCCGAGCATAAGGTAGAATGCAAGGTTTTCAATGATGACAGGTGAAATGGAGAAATGTTTTGCTGCTCTTTTGACAAGAAGAATAGCAATAAGAAAAGATACGGCGAGCATAATCCCATATGATGGAATCCCAAACTCGCCAATCTGGATGAGAATAGGTCTCACGTGTTTTCTTTCTGTAATTCCTCTACAATGCGTTTGGTTGTTTCTTTTGGCACTTCTTCGAGGTGATGGAATTTCACGGTGAAATAACCCCTGCCTTGAGTCATTGAGCGCAGGCTCGTTGAATACTTGTACATTTCTGCCTCAGGTACGAGTGCCTTTATTTTCTGTATTTTTCCTTCGCCTTCCATGCCCATTATCTTGCCGCGGCGGCTGTTGAGGTCGCCGATCACATCACCCATATACGATTCAGGTACAAAAACCTCAACCTCATGAATCGGTTCAATCAATACGACGCCACCCTTTTGCGCATTTGCCTTGAGCGCCATTGATGCGGCAATCTTGAAAGCAATGTCTGATGAATCAACCGAGTGGTAAGAGCCATCGAACACTGCGACTCTGATATCGGTAACTGGATAGCCGGCAATAAAGCCGTTTTCGAGTGCTTCTTTGACACCCTTTTCAACTGACGGAATAAACCGGGACGGTATAGAGCCACCAACTACTTTATTAACGAACTCAAGCCCCGAGTCACGCGGTAGAGGTTCAACCCTGAGCCAGCAGTCACCGTATTGCCCGTGGCCACCGGATTGTTTCTTGTATTTCCCTTGTGCCTCAGTTTTCCTCGTAAATGTTTCGCGATACTTTATCCGTGGTTTCGCAAGATCGACACTAACACCGTATTTCCTGTTGAGTCGAGACAGAATGGTCTCGAGGTGCAGTTCGCCGATCCCAGATATAATGAGCTGTTTGATTTCAGGGTCAAATGCGAAGGTGAATGTTGGGTCTTCGTCATGGAGTTTTGCCAGTCCGCTCGAAATTTTACCCTCCTCACCTTTTGCCTTCGGAAGAATTGCCATCGAGATGGACGGTGCAGGAAACGTGATCGGCGCGAGTGCTGCTTTGATCGAACTCGCAGCAAGAGTGTCACCTGTATGCGTGTTTTTGAGTTTTACAAGACCGCCGATCATACCACTGGTCAGCTGATCAATTTCTTGCTTCTCTTTGCCTTTGAGGAGGTATATCTGGTTTATTTTTTCGTCGCTTGACTGAGTTGTATTTTTAATGACATCGCCGCTTTTTATCGCGCCGCATAATACCTTAACGAAACAAACTTCTCCAAGATGCGGCTCAACCGTGGTTTTGAAGACGAAGCCGACAAATGGCGATTGTCCGTTGCGCGCAATTTTCTGACTGTTGAGCGTAATGTCCGGCATCTGATGCGGCTCAGGCATGAAGTTAATAATTGTTTCAATAAGACTGTGTATCCCGATGAGCTCAAGCGCATCTCCCGCAAGACAGAGCGCGATTTTGCCCCGCATTATTCCATTCTTCACAACATCAATGCACTCATTCAGCTCAATCTTTTGTCCTTCGACATATTTGTTCATCACTGCTTCGTCGCTGTCTGCTGCCGCCTCAATGATTTTGTCTGTATACTGTGATAGATTATCTTTCAGATCAGCGGGCATCTCGATCTCTGCGCCTTTTGGACCGAGCCCCTTGTTTTGCATGACATCAACGACACCGCTCAATGCCGCGGCGCTACCAACCGGTATGGTCAGCGGGATGATATTCCGCTTGGTGATTGTCGTGATAGATGAGAGCACTTTTGAGAAATCCGTGTTTTCTTTTTTGAGTTTGTTGATGAAGAAAATCAGTGGTAGTTTCCGTTCTTCAATTTTCTGTAGAAGACGTTCTGTGCCAACCTCGATTCCGGCAACGGCATCAATAACAACGACCGCACAATCAATAGCTTCAATACCACTGATCGCCTCACCGATAAAGTCCGAATATCCCGGTGTATCAATGAGGCTTATTGTGTGGTTTTTGTAGTCAAATGTCGCGAGGCCCAGAGTAAGACTGCAGACACGCTCTATCTCTTCGGGGTCTGTATCGAAGACTGATGTTTTATCAGTTACCTTTCCAACCCGGTTGTTTGCGCCAGCGCAGAAGAGGAATGCATCTGCAATTGTTGTTTTACCGCTGCTTGCGTGTCCGAATAATCCGACATTGCGAATACTCTTCTCAGCCATTAGTAACCTCCCTTAGAACAGTCTGTTGGATACGGCGATGGCGAGCTCGTCTCTGAGCAGTTCACTGATGAGGTCGAGAGAACCGTGGTAGACTATTTTTTCTTTTTTTATTAATGCGCCGCCGTATATGTTATCATCATGCATGATTTTGAAACTATAACTGCTTTCCTTCAGGAATTTCTCTAATTTTTTCTCATAGCGCTTCAGGTCATCTTTGCTGATACAGAGCTCTCCGGTCTTTTCTCCGCTATTCTTGATCATTGCGGTAAGAAAGGGGAAATACTGCTTGTGCTGCGGAAGTTTCCTGATTGCTTCCTCGATGACTTTGGCGATATGCTTGCGTTTTTCTGCCACGATGTCTTTTCTGAATTCGAGATTCTTCTGTGATACGAGTCTCATGTACTCTGTCTTCTTTGCTGTCACAGCTTCAGCGTCGATGTGTGCTTTTTCTTCAGCTATTTTTTCGTCATACTGCTTCTGCACATGAGCTGCTTCTTTCTTGTAGTGTTCGAGGATTTCCTGTGCTTCTTCCTTGGCGTCCTCAAGTATCTTGCCAGTAACCTGCTGCGTAGCCATACTAGAATTGCATTTGTACGACTGCAAGAATTGTGACAATCAATCCAAGAACCGCGTAGAATTCGACGAGAATTCCGTAAATCATAGCCTTGGCTGCCTCAGTCGGTCTTTTTGCAACCATCTCGACGCCGGCAGTACATACCTTGCCTTGCCAAATAGCTGAAACGAGGCATGCAATCGCGACCGGCATGGCAGCAAAGAAAACTTGCAGCCCCTGCTGCAGTGTGAGTGTCATCATTTCGCCGCCGAAAAGTCCAATTTTCTGCAATACCATGAATGCACCGATAAAACCATAGACACCCTGTGTTCCTGGAAGAGCAACGAGAATGAGTAAGCTACCGAATTTCTCCGGGTCTTCACTCAAGACACCATTCGCTGCCTGTGCAGCGTAACCAATACCAATGGCAGACCCAACTCCGCCGAGGATGGCTGCAAGAGCTCCACCAGCAATTGCTATTGCTAAACCGAATGATTCGACCATTATACCTCCTCGAATTTTGCGAAGATCTTTAATTTTCTCACAAAATTCAGAGTCCGCGTTTTTCCGAGAAAAACGGGACTTCCTTAGTTGTTTGTTTCCGTACTTGCATGTTTTCTACTCGATCTCCACGTAATCTGTTTCATAGGCAAACGGCTTGAACGGTTTGCTTCCACCACTATAAAACCTGCCAAAAAACTCGATATACTGTAATCGCATGGTGTGGATGAACCCGCCGAGTGTATTGATAACAAGGTTGAATAGGTGGCTTGGGATAAGAATCAGTACGACCAGAATAACGCCGATGACCGGTATTCCAGTCATCATCCAAGCGATCTTATTAATGGCAATGGCAATAACACCGGTCACCATGCCCAATGCCATGAGACGAACATACGAGAGTAGTACGCCGAGATAGGTTGATATGCCATACAGATTGTACAAACCCCAGGCGAGTTTCCCGAGGACGCGCTTCATGTGCTGAAAACGAATGATTTCAATGATAATGAGGGGAATTACGGCAAAGAGCGCCTGTTTCGGAATGTGAATAACATACTGAAACTGCAGTAGTTTTCCTGCTGTACTCGTGCCAAAATACCACAAGAGCCAGATAATAAGACCCCAGATCAGCTGATCAATCGGGTTCGATTTTCCCTCGGGATGCGAGGCGACGATGATTCCCATAATACAGAGCCAGAGGATGAGTTCCAGAATACCTTTCGCAATAGGTGATGTGAATATCACAAAGTATAGGATTAGCGACGGGAGAATAATGAACCATGTGAGATTGGCAAAAATGGCTTGACCGTACTCACCGTTCTTCATGCTGTCGACGACTTCGATCGCAATACCGAGCATCATATGGACAAACCCTAAGCCGAGTGCTAGACCAATAAAGATCATTGGATTCGCAACGGGATCAAAGAGTGTCAGCGCTGTTCTGAATCGTATGAGCGGTCCAATACCAATATATTCGAACAGATCACCTCCCCATCCACCGACCATTGCACCGCAGATGATTGTTGATATCCCTCCAACGAGCAGAATATTAAATAGACTTTTATCTCCAGAAACCCTTTTTATTAAAAAAAGCGAGATGAGTATGAGCAGTATCCCATAAATTGCATCGGTGATACACAGACCAAACATGATCGGGAAAAAGACAGCGACGAATGGCGTCGGATCATACTCCTTGGGGTGAGGCATGCTATAGAGCTTTATGAGCATTTCGTACGGCGTGCTCAGCACAGCGTTTTGAAGTGCAACCGGTGGCCGTTCATCAGGTTCTGGCTCAATTATTTCATAAAAGGCAAGCGGTGCTTTTTGAATGAGTTTGTCCAGTTTTCTGAGATTCCGCTTCAGCACCCACCCAATGATATTTGTCGTGCGTGCTGTCTCGGGCAGCGTCGTCGCAATATCTGTCTGCTTCTGTTCGTTTGCTATGAGGTCATAGGCAATTTCCAGTCGGTCTATTTCCCGCGAGAGTTCCTCTTCTTTTTTATCGAGTTCTTCAATGTAGGTGCTTGTTTCTTGGTGCTCGTGCTGAAGACGTGCGATAAGATCTTTTGGTTTACCGGTGAGGTTCTTAAAATCAACGATTTCACACGCATTTTCGATGAGGAGTGTACGCAGACGGGCACTCTGCTCTTTCTTGACGAAAAAGAAACAATACATTCTCGTGCCAATCGTGTTCACATGCTCAACTGAGTGTGCAATATCAGCAGTTTTTTCACGGATTGTTTCCCATGCGTCGTTTGATGGAACGATGACCGGCAATGCCTCAGTCGTTTTCAGAGATTTCAAGGCGGCGAGATCAATGTTCACGTCAGCCCACGCCGACAGTAACGTACTATTCTCCGCAAGTGTGTGGAGCTGCGCATGATTTTGCTCTCTCACACTGCGCAGGGTGTTAAGTTCTGCAATTGTTTTATCATAATCATATGATGTACGTGCTGCTTTGAGCGTATCAAGTGCAATAGGTTTTTTTACGCTGAAAAACATAGCGAGCGGGCTTCTTTTTTTGTACCTGGATAGCTGACTCAAGGCATCGTTCAGCCGTGTGAGTTCTTCCGGTGTTTGGCGCGTTTTTTCTTGAAGCTCAGTTATGTGAACGAGCGCTTCTTTCTGTAATTCACCGAGGAACTGTTCTTTGATGCTTTTATGTACAACAATGTGGACTTTTTTTACTGGGATGACGGCCATTTAAGTAAGATTTCTTGGACTTTCTTGACTGCTTGGTCTTTTTTACTTTTAAATGAATCTCTTATTTTCTTAATTTCAGTTTCATGGGTTCTTCTTGCCTTTTTGATCTCCTTCTCTGCCATTGTACGTGCTTCAGCGAGCTTGTCATTGAGCAGTTTTTCTCGTGTCTCATCAAGCGCTGCGAAAGCCTCCTCACTGGTTTTGCGTGCTTTCTCAAGTAGCTCTTCACCTTTGTTTTGAGCCTCTTTTTTCAATTTTTCAGCTTTTTCCTCAGCCTTTTTGATGTCTTCAATCAACTTCATAACAGTGATTATAGACAAAACAACCGCAAAGTCAACAGATGGCTGGATATGCACGAAGAAATCGTTACCAGGATGAAGTGTTGTGGAGACGAACAGTTTCGTTGTATAATTTGATAGCTGCACAGTTGCATTGTTAACCATTGAGCCATCCAACCATATGCCATCAGTGGTCGAGCGTGTCCGACATATGAGTCTCATCGTCGGATGGTCGGATAGTCTGATAGTCAAATCATTGATATGACAATAAGACAATAGGACTATGGGACAATCAGACTAATAGAATCGTCCACGTACGTGGCAACGACGTGTTGACCATGGACATGACTTGACGAATGGAAAGACGCTATAGATTCGTCGGTTCTCTAATCCTCGTTCCTAAGTTTTAGCTCTTGTATCGTGCCCTGTTTTTGCGCGGTGCGGTGGGCCATTAGCAAAATGAATATCCCGATAACGATGAGAATAGCAGCTGATACAAAGGACATGCGGTACGCAAACTCCTGGCTTGTGCCGGCTTTCATGAGGAGATCAACGACTGGTCCGGCAATAAGGGTTCCGGCGACGCCCCAGCTCAGGAACCACGTAGCATTAAAGAGAGCGAACTGTTTTCCCCGTTTTTCTGGTGGAATGAGCTTGGATGCGTACGAATAGGATGAAGCCATGATCATGACGTGGCAGATGCCCGCAAGGAAATTAGCGATGCAGATCAGTGGTATGGATCGGGCCAGTGCAAATCCTGACAAATACAGTATCGCGATAAGTGTGGATATGACCAGAAGAGTCATGTCACTGAATGTACGTGCAAGACGTGTCGTTAGGATCCCAAAAATCAAGATTGCAACAGATTGCATGTTCACGATATAGCTCAACATGTTACTTGATATATTGAAACCTTCGTCGAGCACAAGGAACTGTGTTTTGATAATAGCGATAGAATTCTGTCCAAAGTTAATGAACACCATGGCGATCAAAAAGACCAAGAACGATTTTGAGACCGAGAATAATGAACCTTTTGTAGTGACCATAACCGCTTGTTGTTGTTTTGGAACGCGGGTACCTCCCTCTGGTACAAAGAACATTGGTATCGTTGAGATCAGCATGACACCGGATGCGATGAAGAATAGAAGACCTTTATCAAAACCCCATCCTTCATAGAATCGCGCAAGACCGTCATAGGCAAGGCCACCGATCCAGACACCTACGATCCGACCAATTGCTCCGATGCTGGCGAGTTTACCCTGGATTCCGATGCGGTTCTTTTCGGGGTAGAGATCAGAGATGATGGCACTCCAGCTGATGTTTGACATCGACCAGAATATCTCGACAAAAGCGAGTCCGAGGATGATTATGTAACCAGCTGTATATTTGCTTGCCGGCAGTGTGTGTAACCACCACACGAATACGGTTATAAGTGCCGCTGATATTTCGCCGAGGATGATGAACGTCCTGCGCTTCTGATACCGATCCGAGAGTACGCCCCAAACAAATGTCTGGAATACCACATTGAGTATCATGGGGAGTGTAGCGAAAAACGTCGTTTCCGTGACGCTCAACCCGAGGAAAAAACGAAGGTAAATGGAAAGGTAACTATAGAACAATCCCCGTCTGAACATCGCGAGGATTTGAAAAGATGCTATGCCAAAGAATGTTCGTTTTGAGGTGGATTTATACATCAAAGATAATGGTCGCTTGATAGCCGGCTTCTGTTTTCTTGATACAGAGGTTATGATAGGTGGGACTCTTTATTTCGAGCTTTATTTTGTGGCGCTTTGGGTCATACAGGTCCCCAGACAGCCGTGCCACGAGAGACGTGTTTTTCAGCGAAAGGCTGTATTCTTTTGGGATAAAACCCTGTACAGAAAAGTGGTAAAGGAGTTCCCGGCACCAGTCAATGAACAAATCCTCAATTGTTTCGCTCTTGATTTCGATAGTAATGTGCTTGCGCGTTTTCACGTCGCCAATGATCTGTGTTTCAAAAATTGCTCTACCGATGTTAACAAACAACTCTGTTATGGTGCTCCCGAATACCTCAATGCCGAGGTCTGCGGTATGTTCAATATACCTGTACGGCTTTGACATAAGTAGTAGTTTAGTCGGCAGGTATACGTTTGTCAACGTTAGCACAATGTTGTAGTGGTCGAGCTTGTGACCAATGGGATCAGATCTCCACTTTGAACATAAGGATCAATGAATGGGTTTGAAAAAACCAAGGGTCTTTGCTGTCACCGATATTTGAGGCTGCGATGCTTAGGGGATAGATGCTATTCGATGTTGTGTGTAAGGGGAAGCTTCATGCGGTCAGACTGACCCAAAGAAGTTATGTTCAAAGTAGAGACCTGACCCCGATCAGATACAGTAATTTCTGTGGTTCCCAACATTCTTACCCCTTGACTCCTGCTTGTCAGCGTCTATATTTGTCTGATTGCAGACCCGACAACATGATACCCCAGGTGAAGAAATAGCCAATAGCATCACGCATGGCATTGGAGCTGGATTGAGTGTGGCGGGGTTAGTCGTCTTAGTCGTATTGGCTACATTGCATGGTGATATTTGGCGGATTGTCAGCTTTAGCATTTATGGAGTAACCTTAATAATTCTTTACCTTGCTTCAACACTTTATCATAGTTTTCGAAATAGAAAGGTTAAAAAGGTCTTTAAAATCATTGATCACTCCACGATTTTCTTGTTGATTGCCGGCACTTATACTCCTTTTTTGTTGATTAGCCTGCGCGGGGCATTGGGTTGGACCCTATTTGGAATTATTTGGGGGTTGGCTTTGTTGGGCATAGTGTTCAAATCCCTCTTTATCGATCACAACAGGAAGCTCTCAGTCTTAATCTATATTATGATGGGTTGGCTTTGTGTGGTCGCTATTAAGCAGATGCTGGTTAGCATCCCCTTCGGTGGTCTTATTGGGTTAACAGCTGGTGGGGTTCTCTATACGGCGGGCGTCGTATTTTATGCCTGGCGCAAATTGAAATATAGCCATGCCATTTGGCATCTATTTGTTCTGGGTGGCAGTATTTGCCACTATTTTTCAATTTTCTTCTACTTGTTGCCTAAAGGATAATCAAAGATTTTCGCTAATTACTTTACCTGAAAAATCAGCATTCAGACCATATTTCTCATACAAGACATCGGAATTATCCGAAGCACCGTACTGATTTATTCCCACGGTGATGAGGTTTACATTCAGTTTCTCGCCCGCGATGTTTTGAGCAACTATACTGCCAAGTCCAGAAGTTACAATGTGGTCCTCATGGGTTACGACTAGTTTTGTGTTCGCTGCTTCATGAAGAATTCTATTATCGATATGGAAGGGTGACGTGACATTATAGATGCGGGCTGGGATTTCCATGGCGAATAATTTTTCGCATGCAATAATAGCCAGCGGTAGCATTGCACCGAAGGTGAGTATCGTACAGTCCTTGCCTTCTCTGACCAGGTCACACGTGTCGTATTCAAACACATAGTTTTCATCGAAAAAATTCCTGTTATCCCGAGTTTTTATAATCGGCATTTTGGTTCTGCAGAGCCCAATTACATAATTGCCCTTTTGATTTAGCACATAGCGTACCACGTGATCGGTTTGACTTGGATCACCGGGCATCACTAACTTGAAGCCGAAAAGATTTTTCAATAAACCAATATAATCTATGCAATGATGGGTCTTACCGTCCGGGCCCACGTTGTAGCCAAGGTGTGTAGCACGGATCTTCAAATTCGTGTGGTTAATGTCATTCAGCCTCAGTTGGTTATAAACTTCGTCGATCGCGTAAAATTCATAGCTTCCAAATCCACCACCGACAAAGATGAGTCCATCTTCATAGGCAACTGTTGCCAGTGGTCGGTTTCCAGGAATCTGCAATTTCCAACCAGTGCGCCCAGATGTGAATTGCATAGATTCTGCACATAGGGTGTTGTCCATTTCCGCTGGGCGGGTACTCAAACCTTTTTGTTGCGCTTCTGCCAGATGTATGCCACGGCAGAGAAGTGCTGCTGCACAGATATACGTGACGTACTTCATGGTAACCCCCTTTCGTATAAAAGGGCAGGAAAAGGCGGGACAAGAGGCTATTAATGGCTTAGCCTTTTAGCGCCATGCCAGTTCTTTGCCTTTGATAGCCATCTCTGCGCCATTGTGAGCCCTTTGTTCTAGACTACAACAGTATGTAGAGAATATTCCGCATGTCATTATACAATATTGACTCATGGTCTTTTTATGCTACAATAGCATACGGAGGTCGCATGAGCATAGTGCTGTTAGTCTTTTTACTATACCTCGCTGCAATGGTTGTTGTTGGGATTATCACGGCAAAGCTTGCATCCAAATCCCTTGATGATTTTATTCTCGGCGGTAGAAAGATATGGACACCCGTGATTGCTCTATCCGAAAAGGGCACTGACATGTCGGCATGGCTCCTTATCGGATTGCCTGGTCAGGCATTCAAGATGGGCATCGGTGCAGTGTGGGCAGGGATAGGTGTCTGGCTTGGTAGTTTTTTCAACTGGTTGGTCATTGCCACGCCATTGCGCAAGCTCAGTGGAAAATATAATGCGTTAACCGTACCTGACTATTTTGAGTCACGATTTGACGACACGTCGCATATGCTGCGTATCACCGCGTCCATTCTTATTGTTTTTTTCTTCACGCTGTACGTTTCTGCGCAGGTTGTGGGTGCAGGAAAGATTCTTGCCGCGACATTCGGCATTCATCATGTAGTCGGTATGGCGATCGGTCTTGGTATTATCCTTTTCTATACGATGGCAGGTGGTTTTATTGCTGAGTCATGGACTGACTTTTTTCAGGGTTTGATCATGGCGGGGGCTTTGGTACTGATGTGCATTGTTGGTGTGGTTACGCTCGGTGGCTTCAGCTCGGCGTTTTCACAGATCGGCTCGATCGACTCGAATGCAGTGCTCATGTCTGCTGGTAAGAGTGGCACGGCACTGTACGTTGGTTTGATCATCGGCAGTCTTGCAATTGGCTTTGGCTACGCAGGCCAGCCGCATATCGTCATGCGGTATATGGCGTTACAGGATGCAAAAGAAGTGAAGAAGGCGACGATTATTGCCATGACCTGGACAACCATAGCGGTTGGTTGTGCCCTCTTTGTTGGGTTTTTAGCAATTCCATTCTTGCGTGGCGAGATCACGGATCCCGAACATGTGACACTTGCTTTCGCAGCAAAAATACTTCCTGGCTGGCTCGTCGGGTTCATCCTTGCAGCAGCGACTGCGGCAATGATGTCGACTGTTGACTCACAATTGCTTGTTGCGACTTCGGCAGTGACCGGAGATATCTACCGCAAACTCATCAATCCTCAAGCAACACAAAAGCATCTCGTTCGCTTGGCGCGTATCTTTACCGCCGTTATCGCGGCGATAGCCTTTGTTTTGGGCCTCGGTGCACAACGGCTCGTGTACTGGCTCGTGCTCTATGCGTGGGGTGGACTCGCTGCATCATTTGGACCACCGCTCATTCTGTCATTACTCTGGAAAAGAACGACAAAATACGGCGTATTTGCGGGCATGATCGTCGGCGCGGTCACCATTGTTATCTGGTACAATGTGCCAGTGCTTAAGGAGTTCCTCTACGAGCTCGTGCCAGGATTCTTCCTGTCTTTGTTCGCAACCTGGATTGTGAGTTTATTAACACAAAAGTCCAAAACACTTAAACCCAGCCCGTCATAAACGGGCGGGGTAAACGCCTAAATACCTAAAGGACTAACCATTGGCATTTTTTTGCTGAGTAAACTCAGCCGCTACAGCGTCGTTCCATAGTTTTATAGTTGTATTGTTGTATAGTTGTTAACCATCCAACCATCCCAACTATTCGGATTAGCAGAGCTTGCTCTGCGCCATGAGCACGAAACAAGTCTCGCTATTCCTGTGATATCGTCGGATTGCCGGATTGTCATCAATATGACGATAAGACCATGGGGCTATGGGACAATCAAACTGATGCTTGCGTCCCATCGTCGGATAGCCGCATCGTCTGATCGTCAAATCAATGAAGTGACAATACGACAATAGGACTATTGGACTATGAGACTAATGATACTCTGCTCTCTGCCATGAGTTATCCCATGGACACCTACAATACCAGGGTAAAATGGGGTTGTTCTCTAATGGGGTTTGTGATTTGTAATTTACTTGGAATTTGGACCTTGGAATTTGGTTCTTTGTTAGACGCGCCGTCTAAATCCTTCGCCGAGCACTTCAAAAACATCGGTTAAGATGACAAACGCCTTTTCATCAACACTTTTTACGAGTGACTTAAAGAGCGGAGTTTCTTTCTTTGTAATAACGCACATAATGACCGGTCGTCTCTTTTTGGTGAACGCAGAATAGCCGTCGAGAATCGTCGCGCCACGGCGCATTTTCTCATAGATAGCTTCAATAATTTTCTCATGCTCCTCACTGATAACAAAAACTGCCCGTGCATAATCCATACCTTCAATGACAAGATCAATGACCTTTGATGATAAAAAGAGCGCGAGATAACCGAGGAGCGCAAGTTCAAATGAGTTGGTTGTGATACCGGCTATCGTAATAACAAAGAAATCAACGATTAAAATCCACATACCGATACTCAAGTTGGTGAAACGGCTGAGTACTTGACCGACAATATCTGTGCCGCCGGTGCTTGCCTCGCCGCGGAAGATAAGACCGAGTCCAACACCAAGCAACAACCCGCCGTATAATGCACCGAGGATGGTATTGTCGGTTGGTGAGGGGATTTTGACATTATAGATAAAAAAATCGATGAGAATATTCGTCACAAACGTAGCGATAATTGATTTGAAACCAAAGGATAGTCCGAGTATTCTGATACCAATGATGAATAGCGGTATGTTGAGCATGATGGCCACAATGCCAACAGGTGTCTTGTAGAGAAAGTGAAGAATCATTGCTATGCCGGTTATGCCACCCGGCACAATCTGGTGTGGCACAAGAAAAACAGCATAGCTCAGTGCACAGATGATGCAGCCGAGACAGATAAAGACAATCTTCATTTTTAGAAAGAGATTTTTCCCTTCTTGTCCACTCCATCCGGGGCTTGCGAGTCCTTGAGTCGGGAAATAAAGACCTTTAGTTTATTCAATTCATCCATTTTTGTTTCAATCTTTTTGTCGAGTTTTTCTTTTTCTTCTGTCAATCTCACAAGGAGTACTTTGAGTTTATCGGCTCGCGCAACAGTTGCCAGAGCAGTTTCGATTTCCGTCTTTATGTCATCCAAATCGTGCCTTTTTTGTTTCAGTTGCGCGACCATCTCTGCATCGATGCGACGCGCATTCTCGATCCTGCCTTCGAGTTTGAAACACTCGATTTTCAGGTCAGCGAAGTGTTGACCGATCTCTACGTGCTCGCGTATTTTTTCGAGCTTCTCAGTAAACTCTGACAACTCCGTTGATTTATGCTTCAGCTTGTTCTCTGTCATCTGCAGGTCATTTTTGTGGGCGACAAGAAGTTCCTTGATTTTATTATTCTCCTCGATGGTAGTCTGGATTTCTTCGTATTCTTGCCTGGCAGCGGGTAGTTGCTCTTGGATCTTTTTGTGCTCCTCGGTGAGGTGGCCGACTTCATGTTTAAGTGCTGCGAGTTTTTCAGAGGTTTTTGTCAGTTTTTCTTCTTTCTGTTTCATGGTCGCCGCCATTTCTTCGTATTTCTCCACTTCCGTATGCAGCGCCGTGAGTCGCTGTTCGGCTTTCTCTACTTCCTCAACGAGACGCTCTGCATCCCCTTGGCGACCCTCGCTCTTGGCAATAACCTGCTTCTGTTCTGCAATTTTCTTCTCGAGTTGGTCGTTGTGTTTTTCTAGGTGTGACCGTTTCTGCATCAGCACATCGTGTTCGTCACGCGCCTTGGCTATGTCTGCTGTGAGGCGTTTCAGTTCTTGTGCTCGTTCTGTAAGCTTCTCCTCGGTTGACTCTGTTTCGACTCGCGTTTTTCTGTGTCGTTCGCTTGTCGCCTTGAGTGTACTATGCAGCGATTTGTATTCGCGTTGGAGCGACGCTATTTTTGATTCAAGATCTGACTTTTCCTTCATCTTCTTTCGTAATATCTTGTTGAGCTTGCGATGTTCCTTTTCCCTCCGCATGAATTTTTCATTCTGCTTCTTAAATTTGCTTCTTTCTATGGTGAGTTCGTTTATATCTTTTTTCAAGGCATCGAGGGTCTTTGTTTGCTGCGTCAATTCAAGCTGCATTTCCGTGATGCGTGCAGAGAGTTTCGGTCCTCTTTGTTTCATCGTCTCTATTCTTTGTGAGTATTCTTCCTGCTCTTTTGCGAGGCTCCGCAGTTCGCCGCGTAGAAGTTTCAGTTTAGCATTTTCGCTCTCACTTTCCTTTCTGAGCTTGGTAATTTCGTTTTCAAGCTGCGTTTTCGTACGTTCGAGTTCCGTAAGATCCTTTTTGATTTCTTTTTGTTCAACACGCATATCTTGTAGTTCTTTGCTCGTTGTGTCCAGTTCGCCCGCGGCTTCCATCTCAGAGGTATACGCGTCAGCAATTTTTTCTTCGACTTCCTTAAGTTCCTTCTTTTTTTCTGCGAGTTCTTTTTCTATGTTTTCAAGGCGCGCCAGTTTTTTCTCGAGGACCTCGAGTATGTCCATGTCTTCTTTCTTCGCCATGCCTACCTTTTACCTCGTGCTTCATGTTTGCTCTTTGTACTGCTGTCTGTGCACATGCGAGCGAGAACGTACTGTTTCATATAGCTCACATTTAGTGGTGGGTGGCTGGCACCGCGTTTTTTGGCCTCTGGAGCATATCGTTCAAGTGCTTCTTCATCTCGTCAATGCGCGGGAGTGTTTTTCTGTAATCCTGCCAGGCCTGATCGAGGCGGGTGCTATCTGACTGCAGCTGTTCTGTTTTCTGCGCGATATCGCTCGCCAGGCGTGTTTTCTCGCCAGAAATGCGCATAATGTCGTCGAGGAATAACTTGATTTTAGCGTAATCTGGTTGTTTGATGATTTCGAGACTCGGGATTTTTTGCTCCTTACGCAGGCGCTGTATATATAGTTTTAGGTTCACTATTTGTGGCATGAGGCGCGAATATGTCTCTGCAGTTTGCTGTTCTAATTGAGCATACTCGTGAACGACGGGCGCGAGAATGCCCGTGTAGTGCCGGCTCCGTCCTTCTTCGATTTTCGCGTAGATAGAGAGCGTCTTTATTTTGGTAAAGATCGATCTCGTTTGTTCCATCAGGGCTTCGATGGTCATTATTTCTTTATCCAGATGAGAGGCACATTGGAGAAGATGTCTCGATGTTGTATGGGTTTCCGAAAGGAAATGTTCTATGTTTGTTCGCAATTGGATGACATCAGCCGTTCCACGATCCAATTCATTCTTGTGCTTGATTAAATCATTCGCTGATACGCCGAGTTCGTCAATGCATTTACCGATTATTGTGATGTTCTTGAAAAAGGTACGGTCTTCGAATATCGGCGAATCTGCTTGACGCGTAAGTTGTTCAAGGAGATCAATGCATTCGCGCAACAGCGATAGGTGCTCATCGTTCGGAGTTTCCTGTGCTGGTGATGCACGATCGCCTGTTGACCCAGGTGTATCAACAGTAATCCCTCTCAGCCTTTGCGTCAGAACCTCAAGCTGTTCACAACTGGTCGTTATGTCCCCAATTACTCT
>DAOVBK010000029.1 GCA_030670605.1 Candidatus Stahliibacteriota bacterium | reverse complement strand
CCATGACTCGAGCGCACGGGCGACAATGCTCGTTGATCTGACAAGCGGCAGCGTGAGCGCAAAACCGACGAGCAGTGAAAACCCGAAGATGACGAGTGCCAGCACAATCGCGTTTTCGAATGTAAAGGGTATCGCATACAGCATTGGATACGCGGTTAATGAAAAAAATGTCAGACTCACTTCAAAATAGTGAGGTACACCTTCCTCCTCAAGGCCACCGGGAATGAAAATGTGAATGACGTGATAGAGCAGTGTTGCAACGAGAATGCCGGTGATGATGCCAGCAAGAACCAGCCACGCGAGCGCGACCGATTCAAAACCCACGGCAATACCGGATACCAAAGCGGCAACGGTAATTGCACAGGAATAGACAATACAATATTTTTTGAGCGTTGGTTTCTTATCGACGAGTATATTGTAGAGTAGGAGTATTACTGCGAGAATGACAAAATAGAGTCCGACCGCGTTCCAGTAGCCGAGCCGTTTCACAAAAAGGAAAAAAAGGAGAATCTGCAAGATACATCCTATAATAGAAATAATGAACCTGTATTTACTCATTCTTCACCCTCCATTGGGCGAGTTCTTCGACCATCTGCTTCGGCTTGAGGATGCCGAACAGCGAATCCTCAAGCCAGAAAATACCTTCGAGGAATTCCGCTTCCTCTTTTGTGTAACAATCAGGCAGCGGCAATAGCTTTCCCTTACGCGATGCCGCAATAGTAACATCAGAATCAACGAGCAGTCCGAGGGGCGATGACCGGACTGTCGTGAGCAGACAAGCCCGAGCCGATACATCGACGTCATCTTCATTGAGAAGTCTTCGCATATCAACCACTGGTATTGACGTGCCGTGCAGTTTGGCAATACCGGCAAACGATTCTGGAAGGTGGGCGACTGGCGAAACCTCACAGGTATCAAGGATCTCTGTAATGTCATCAAGATCGATGCAGAACTTCTCTTTGCCGACAGTAAACAAAGCAAATTTCCGTGCTAGGCTCGTTTTGGTACCTTTCTTGTTCGGTACAGCTTTCTTGACAATTGTCTTTTTTGTCCGGGTCTTCTTTGATTTCTGTGCCATGCGTGTAACTCATTGTCCTCACATTTCGATATTTGTCAAGTATGTAAGGAACCGCATACTAAAACATGGTCATACATACTGGTTTGCGCGGAACCCTGAAAATGCTATCAATCGTTGTGGCGTAACGGGAATCGGAAATATGTGCCAAACCGTATCGCTGCAGTGTTACATAATCCACAACACCCATGATCAGTGATGAGAAATCCGATACATCGAGTGTAATCTCAGCAGCATATGCACCCCGGTTCTTGACGCGGGGGTGGCCATCCATGAAATCCACAATCGTATTCCCGCTGTTTTTTCTGAAAAAGGTGTCTTGGATAGTGATCTTCACTGCACAACTTTGATTATTGAAATTATGTTGTGCAAGCTGCTGGAACAAACCTTTCAAATTGATAGCACGGTACATGATACCGATGCCCTGCACATTTGATTCATGGTAGAGCGGTACGATCATCTTCTCGGTTCCATTGCGTGGGTCATATGGCACAAAATGGAAGTTTTCGTCGTGCGTCGCGTACTGTATTGCATTGACCTGATCAGCCTGCGTGTGAAGAAAGGTAAACAGCTCGCTCAGAACCTCTGGATTCTCATACACGAATTCGTGTATGTGCAGGTTATTGGAAACAAAGTTATGCTCAATGTGTGGTTCAAAGGAAAATACGAGATAACCGAGAACCATACCGCGTTTCTTGTAACCCACAAACTGCCTGGTTTCCTGTTGCATCATGCGTTGCATGTAGCGCAGCGCACGTTGAAACATACCATGGGTTTTTGCTGCATATCGATTGTGGCAGGCGAGCAGACCACGCACGTCTTTTTTTGTGAGATAGACGACATGCGCCTTTGACCGCCCGCGCGGCAGATGAGCAGGTTTGATCGTATATGTGTTGATTTTCGTACCATACCCGAATCCCATTTTTTTGTAAAAGTCAGGTCGAAACGGGTGGAGTGCGGTCATGCATGTGTTATTTTCTGTACAGTATTCCAAGAAGTCGGTAATGAGCTCCTTGCATACCTTCTCTTTTTTATGCAGCAAATCAACCGCAACCAAGCCAACACCACCGACCGGGATCTGATGTGAACTGAATGTCATTGCAAAGTCATGGAGGAGCATGCCACCGAGAAGTTTTTTGTGCCGGTACAGGCCGTAGTAGTTTTCTGTTGTCGACTCACGTTGCTCTGTGACACAGCGCTTGATGAATTTCCGTTTCTGTTTTTCAGTCGTTTCTTTGAAACCAGGATATGCTTTCACAACAATGTCAATGAACTGATCAAAATCCTTTTTTTTCAAATATCTCATCGTGCTCATACCTCCTCCGCTCAGGTTTTCTTAGTGATAAACAGGACAGTTTTTGATAAATGACCACAACCGTGCTCTTCAATCGCTTTGCCGAATTTCTTCCATACGTCGTCATAGCACCGTGCCTCGATACCATATATTTTCGGAACGCGGTCGCAGGCAAAGCGTATTTCCTCTTGTGTCTGTTCTGCAGTTAGTTTCTTGCCCGTGGTGAACTGCTCATGTGCGACAATATCAAAACCAGTTTGATAGACAAGTGCCTTGTACTTAGAGCTTGTCAGCAGCGTTTCATAGTATGTCGGGTATTCTTTGTGTCTTACATACGACTCGTACATTCCTCTGCCTCCGTGCTGAAACACGTTTCTCTATAATAAGCAAAAGTATTCACGTGTCAACACGCGGACATCCTGCATGCACTCATGCAATCGTATCAATGTTCATGGTCAACACCTCGTTGCCAGGCATATGGACGATTCTGTGAGTCTGATTGTCCTATAGTCTTATTGTCCTATTGTCTGACTATGAGACTATAGGACAATCAGACTATCTGACTAATCATGAGTCAGACTATCTGACCATCCGACGATGAGACTCATAGGAATCTTGTCGAGCAAGCTCGACCACTACAACGTAATAGGGCTCAGGAAACAGGATGCAGGGAACAGGTGAATGGGGTTAGACCCCAAGAAACAAAAGGGGTCTGACCCCAGAAAACGCACTGGCCCACTAACTTCAATTTGTTGACAAGAATGCATAATTGGATATTATTGTGTCAGTAAGGAGTTCAATGAGACTATTCGCAGTTTCTATACTACTTTTCATATGTGCGACCCAGTGCTACGCACTGGATGTTGATGGAATCATCAGCAAAACGATTGCAAACTACGAAAACATGAAAACACTCTATATAGAGTTCAGTAATGTACTATGCGATGAAGTGTCAGGTACGTGTAATATGACCGACGGCGTTATCTACTTTAAGAAACCGAGTTCATTTCGCCTTGAAATGGAAAACCCGGAGCAGATATACATAGGTGACAGTTATACATTATGGATCTATATTCCTGCAGAAAAACGAGCAATCAAACAGAGTATGACAGAACTTCCATTTCAGGTGAATCCAGATCTGTTCCTTCGTGATTATGAAGAACGCTTCACTGCAACACTGATGGAGGAAACCGAAGAGACCTACATGATACGTTTGATACCGAAAGACAGCACTGATGTGTACGACCGTATCAACCTTGACATTGCAAAAGACCAGTACACAATTGTTGGTATTGCGGTGTTCGATGATATTGGTTCAGAAAATAAATATAGTTTCCACAAAGTAGAAATCGATGCGAAAATCTCGAAGAAACTACTTGAGTTCAAACCGCCATCAGGAGTGCGCGTCGATGAGTACTGATTTTTTCATGGACAGCTCGTGCTTTGCGTGTGGTGCTGAAAATGAGAATGGACTCCGGCTGCACATTACAGAATCAGATAACGGCGTCCAGGCAGACATAAACCTGCCGCTGTGGACACAGGGCTATGAGAAAACAGTCCATGGTGGTATCATCTCGACCATTCTCGATGAAATGACGGTATGGGCAGCATTCAAACAAGGATACAAGTGTGTCACCGCAGAGCTGTGTATCCGGTGGAAAAAAGCAATGAATACGCAGAAAGATTACACTGCACACGCATGGGTCAGGCACGTCAAACACCGGCTTGTGCAGGCAGAATCAGAGATCCAAGATGAGAATCACGATGTCATCGCCTCTGCTGAGGCAAAACTTCTGAGAGTTGAGTAACCGTAACACTCCCCCAACATGAAAGTGCACCTTATTTCGCTCGGTTGTCCGAAGAATCTTGTTGATTCAGAAAAAATCCTTGGCGCACTTGGCGCGTCTGGTGTCGACATTGCGGTTGTGCCAGAAGATAGTGATGTTGTTATTATCAATACGTGTGGGTTCATTGAGCCTGCTCGTCGTGAAACAGAGCAGGAAATCGCGACGATGATTGAACGTATGCGTAGACATGACACAAGAATATATGTGCTCGGATGTGCCGTAAACAGATTTGGCAAAGAGCTGAAAGCCTTATTCCCCGATGTTACTGAATGGTTCCGGTTGGAACAGACCACAGACCTGCTTCGTGCAATCAGCAATGAATCAGCGACTAAAAAAACACGTCTTCTATCAACACGAGGCTATGCATACCTCAAAATAGCAGAGGGATGCTCGAATAACTGCGCATACTGTACCATACCGAGCATCAAAGGGGCGTACCGCAGCAAACCACTTGGTGAGCTCGAACAGGAGGCACGTGAACTATCCAAACTCGGCGCCAAAGAGGTTATTCTGATTGCCCAGGATACTGCACGCTATGGCACAGACATATACGGGGAGTCACGGACGCATGAGCTCATGCGAAGACTCTCATGCATCGAGGAGATCAGTTGGATCCGGCTCTTGTATGCGCACCCAAAAAGTGTGACTGACGAGCTCCTGAATGAGATTACGACCAATGCAAAGGTGTGCAAGTACCTTGATATGCCGATACAGCACAGTAATGACCGGCTCCTCAGACTTATGAACCGTGGGGTTACCAGAAAACGGATAGAACAGATAGCGAGTTATCTTAAGAAGATTAAAGCGATTTCTCTCAGAACCACTATTATTGCTGGACTACCGACTGAAACAGAAATTGAGTTCAAGGAGTTAATGAGCTTTCTTGGGCAAGGATTCTTTGACTGGCTCGGCGTATTCCCCTATTGTAGGGAGCCCGGCACACCTGCCGCCCGTATGAAACAGGTGCCAGAGTCGACTATCAAAGAGCGGTATGAGCAGCTTCTGGAACTACAAGAGCGGCTCATGAGGCAGCGGAATCAAGGCCGCATTGGCGAAATTTACAGAACACTCGTGCACGGTGACAATGGCATGTACAGAGGCCACACTGAATTCTCAGCCCCTGAGATTGACGGCGAGATCGTGATCACACAGACCAGCATGAAACTCGGTCATTTTTATGATCTCAAGATCACAAAAACCCAAGGTTGTGACCTTTTTGCGGAGATCGTGAATCTTGAGTAGTCAAACCCACCGACCGCACCGCAAACCTCACCATTCACCTTTTGCCTTTGCGATTTTTACCCAAATCTCTGATTTGGTTGAAAAAATCAGCATCCCGTTGCGCGCAAGCGCTGTCGGGATTACCTTTTGCCCTTTGTCTTGTTTTTCCCTTTGCCTTTTGACTTTTGCCTTTTGCCCTGTCTTTGCACTAGAAGTACCGCTTGAATTCCACGGTAGTCTGTCTGCGGCTGAATACCTGAATAGCGACTCTGACCGCTTTAATATGGACGTGAGCATGGATTTGTATGTCACGCTCTTGCGGCATGAAGATATCTCATTATTCATACGGTACCGCGATGATTTAGAAATGGGCGAGCAGCACAGTGGTGTTACGCTTGACCCGCGCTACACCCACTATTACGTCGCCTTTGGTATTGATTATTTTTACCAGAATCTGTTTTTTTCCACCTACTATATGCACGATTGCGTGCATATTATTGATACTGAACTCGATGAGGCACCAGTATTCAACCGGTTCAGATTCTCTCTTGCTGACGCGCACATGCATCGTTCATTACGGCAATCGACTAACAAACGATTCTTGTGGGGTGTTGAACTTGGCATCTACCCACACATTGAATACAATGGTTGGGATATCAATGCTGGCGCTGACTATGAATTTGACCTCGCGGTTAATACTGTCTTCACGATCTGGCGTAAGGGAAATATCGGGATCGACTTCAACCCGGTCTTCCAAATCGCAAAGGGCGACACATCACTATATCATCAGGATGTGCTGCATCTGAACACATTCTACGTCGTTAAAAGTGCCCGTATCGGGCTCGGTGTAACCTATAATCTTTGGAACAATGATCCAATAAAAGGACCGGATAAATTATGGCTTTTGTCAATCTATGGCGCATTTTAGTGACCTGTTTGGTATTTTCCCAGGCAGAAACACCCTATGAGCTGTACAGTATCGGTGCGCAGCTCGAGCTTGACGGTAAAATACTACAGGCAATAGAGCAGTATGAACGCGCACGAATACTGGAACCAGAATCACCGGAAATCTTTATCGCACTCGCCAATGCGTACTATAAAATCAGACAATTCGATGCAGGTATTGCCGTTGTCCAAGAAGGTACGCAACTGTTCCCTGAAGACATTGACTTGTACACGACCACGGCGGTTGGCTACATTGGCAAAGGTGACCTGAAGAGTGCTATTCCCTATTATGAACGCTCTCGGCAACTCAAGCCAGATAATATTGACACGTATTTTGGTCTCTCTGTGCTGGATGAAGGCATCGGTGCGTCAGACGACGCGCGCCAGATACTGATTGACATGCCGGACACGCTGAAATCAGCAGATGTCTATGTCCGGCTCGGCACCCTCGCTGGAAAGGAAGATGACCATGCGACCGCGATCGCTCATTATCATCACGCATATGACATGGACACAACAAACATCCCAGCTCTCCTCGGCATTGGAACTGCCTATGACCTGCAGGATATTCCTGATTCAAGCATACACTACTATGAAAAGTCGTTGCGAGACGATTCACTCCTTACAACCGTGGGCAAACGGCTCATTGAACTGTATTCTGATACTGAAGACTACAAAAAACTCGCATCCCTTGCCGAGAGAATCCTCGCTATTGATTACAAAGATGGATACATCCGCAGAAACCTTGGCTATGCGCTCTATCAGATGGGTATGCTTGAACCCGCATTAATGGAATTCCTCATTAGTGCAGGACTAGAACCAGACGATACGTACTCGCGGTTCTATGTTGGTAGGATTTACCTGGAAACGGGTGAATATGACACGGCGATCAATGAAATCAAAAAGGCAATTGCCTTAGACCCTGACTTTGTTGAATTATGGGTATACCTCGGCTTTATCGCGATTGAGACCGAAGATTTTGAAATGGCAGAATATGCCTTTACCGAAGCAGCGTACCGCGGTGCTGATGTCATTCAGATGTACTATCTTCTCGGTGTCATACAGGAAATGCAAGAGCTTTATGAGCCTGCCTATTTTTTTTATCACAAATCACTCAAAAATGATCCAGTAAACCTCGCGACCCTTGAAGCACTCGCCCATTTGTGTGAGCGAACCGGCGAGAAAGGCGAAGCCGTTGAAACATTTGAAAGGATTATTGCCGTTGATTCTGTCAATGCCACCGCACTCAACTATGTTGGTTACTGGTATGCGGATAGAAATGAAAAGCTTGATTATGCACTGGAACTCATTGATCGGGCACTCGAACAAGAACCAGATAATGGCTACTTTATTGACTCACGCGGTTGGGCGTTCTATCGGATGGGGCGCTATGAACAAGCCCTGGAAGACTTAGAACGGGCAGCAGAACTTGTTGAAGATGCAGTGATTTTCGAACATCTGGGCGATGTCTATATACAACTTGAAGATACAGACAAGGCACGCGCGGCGTATGAAAAAGGTCTGGAAATTGAGCCGGACAACAAGGCTCTGCAGCGAAAATTAAGGCCGATGAACGATTGACCATTCGAACAGAGCCATACGGTGAGACACTGAAGTATCAGATATAGCTGCTAAATCAATACCGCTTCATCTTAACATATAGCGACTTGAAATGTCAAAATATTAGATTGTACTATGGGGTTTTAGTGACTGAATATAAGATAATGCACGGATGTCATGAAAAATCTTGACAGATTTAGAAATTTGTATAGAATATAAGGAATAAAAGGAGGACGCGTTGCAAGAACGATTCACAGAACGTGTCAGAAAAATAATACACCTCGCACGTGACGAGGCAGTACGGTTTAAGCAGAACTTCATTGGAACTGAGCATCTCCTTCTTGCGATGATAAGAGAAGCTGAAGGTGTTGGTGCCATGGTGCTCCTCAATTTGGGCGTGGAACTCAATGAACTCCGCAAAAGTATCGAAAATTCAATAAGTGCTGGCAGCGGCGGCAAGATTGACGTGCCGCTCAGCAATGAATCACGGCTCTGTCTCAACTATGCCATGGAAGAGGCAAAAAACTTTGGCCATTCGTATGTCGGCACTGAACACTTGCTCCTCGGTATCATACGGACACAAGGCAGTCTTGGTTCACAAATCCTCGAATCTGTGGGCATGGACTATGAAACCGTGAAGAGTGAAATAATTCAGTTACTCCGTCCTGAAGGCGTCATGTCGGGTAAGACCAAGACAAAACCCCGCGCTGGAGCACTCGACCTGTTTTCACGCGACCTCACACAGATGGCACGCGAGGATAAACTCGACCCGATCATTGGCCGTGAGAACGAAATCGAGCGCGTTATTCAGGTGCTGTCCCGCAGGAAGAAAAATAATCCTGTGCTCGTTGGCGAGGCAGGTGTTGGAAAAACCGCGATTGTCGAAGGACTTGCACAGGATATTGTTGCCGGCAATGTTCCTGACTCTTTGAAAAGTAAACGGGTCGTCGCCCTCGACATGGCATCGATCGTTGCCGGTACAAAATACCGCGGCCAGTTTGAGGAACGTCTTAAGGCAGTAATTAATGAAGTAGAAAAGAATAAGAATATTATCATTTTTATTGACGAATTGCACACGATTGTCGGTGCTGGTGCAGCAGAAGGCGCGATCGATGCATCCAACATGCTCAAACCAGCGCTCGCGCGTGGCGAACTGCAGTGCGTTGGTGCCACAACACTTGAGGATTACCGTCGCCACATTGAGAAGAACGGCGCACTTGAACGAAGATTCCAGCCAATCATGGTCAATCCCCCAACGGTTCAGGAAACGATCAGCATCCTCCAGGGATTGAGAAAGAGATATGAAGACCATCATTTGGTCACGTATGCTGATGAATCGCTTGAGGCAGCGGCACATCTGTCCAACCGGTACATAGCTGACCGGTTTCTTCCGGACAAGGCGATCGATGTTATTGATGAAGCAGGTGCCAAGGTAAAGCTGTCCAGGATAGTCAAAGATGATGCGGTCGTCGCCTTAGAACAGGAACTTGCCACAGTCAAGACGAAGAAAGAACGGATGGTTGCCGAACAGAATTTCGAGGAAGCAGCACAGCTCCGCGACCAGCATCAGAAACTCATGGAAAAAATGAAAAATATCAGTAGTGACAGTACGCTTCCGCGACCAGCCGTCGTTGAAGAAGATATTGCGTTTGTCGTGTCACGCTGGACCGGCATTCCGGTATCAAGAATCGAAGAGAAAGAATCAAAACGGTTGATGCGCATGGAAGACGAAATGACCAAGAAGGTTGTTGGGCAGGGTGAGGCAATCACAGCAATTGCCAAGGCAGTCCGACGCAGCCGTGCTGGTGTGAAAGATCCACGCAGACCAATCGGCTCTTTCATCTTCCTTGGCCCGACCGGCGTCGGAAAAACAGAGCTTGCGCGCAGGCTTGCTGAATTCTTGTTCGGTGACATAAACTCTCTTATCACACTCGATATGTCAGAGTATATGGAAAAATTCAATGTCTCCCGTCTCATTGGTGCACCACCCGGGTACGTTGGATACGAAGCAGGTGGCCAGTTGACCGAAAAAGTAAAGAGAAAACCGTATGCAGTCATCTTGTTCGATGAGATTGAAAAGGCGCACCCCGATGTGTTCAACATTCTCCTCCAGATTCTGGAAGACGGGCAGTTGACCGACTCGTATGGTCGCAAAATAGACTTCAAGAACACGGTCGTAATCATGACGTCGAATATCGGCACAGCAGACATCAGGAAGAGCGACGGTCTCGGTTTCAGCAACGTTTCTGAAGACCTGACATATAAGAAGATGAAAACAATGCTTCTCGATGAGATAAAGAAACTGTTTTCCCCCGAATTCTTGAACCGAATCGACGAAGTGATCGTTTTCCATCAGCTGACAAAAGACGATATGAAAAAGATTGTTGATATCCTCATCAGTGAAGTTGAGGAACGGCTTAGCGAAAAACACATAGTGCTCGAGCTTGACGAGTCGAGTAAAGAATTGCTCGTCGAAGAGGGATTTGACCCTGAATTCGG
>DAOVBK010000199.1 GCA_030670605.1 Candidatus Stahliibacteriota bacterium | reverse complement strand
TTGCCCGCCGGTCATGCCATAGATGTGGTTATTGTAGAGGAGTACGGTCATATCAAGATTTCGGCGGGCTGCGTGAATGAAATGGTTACCACCGATTGCCGTCGCGTCTCCATCACCAGTGACTACCAGTATTTTCAACTCTGGTTTGGCAAGCTTGAGCCCTGTTGCAAAAGCAAGCGCCCGACCGTGCGTCGTGTGTAGCGTATTGAAATCAACGTAGCCCGGTGTTCTCGATGAACAACCAATGCCCGACACAAGTGCAATACGGTCCTTCGGGATGTCACTGTGTTCAATTGCGCGTAACATCGCTTTCAATATGATACCGCAGCCACAACCAGTACACCAGATGTGTGGGAGTTTGTTCGGCCTCAGGTATTTCTCATATGGAAACATTCTTGATCTGCTCCACTATTTCTTCTGGAGTGATAAGTCCTCCATCAACACGGTTGATTTGTATCGGGTTTCTGTGTGTCGCACACGCGACTTCGTGCGCGATTTGCCCGAGGTTCATCTCTGGTACAACAAATGTCTCTATCTTCTGCGCAAGTTCCAAAAGCTTATCGTAGGGAAATGGCCATATGACCTGTAGCTGGAGCATACCCGCCTTTATCCCTATCGTCCGTGCGTGGCGGATTGCTCGGTGTGCAGAACGGGCGCTTGAGCCATACGCGACGATGCACATTTCTGCATCATCGAGCATGATTGTTTTGTAGTGTATGATACTGTTTCTGTTTCGCTCGATCTTCTGATTGAGTCGACGGTGCAACGCATCGATTTTGGCCTGATCATTTGTCGGAAAACCTGTTTCATCATGGCTCAGCCCTGTTACATGGTAGCGGTAGCCAGAGCCAAAATCGGCAAACAATGGGATAGCCGAATCAGTTTCCTGATACGGCATGAATTGTTCAGGCGGCGCATTCGTTCGCTGTCTATCAATAATCTTAATCTCCTCTGGTTTGGGAAAGACGATTTTTTCATTTACGTGTGCCACGATTTCATCAAGCAGAACAATGACCGGCATACGGTACTTCTCAGATAAATTGAATGCCCGTATTGTCCAGTCAAATGTCTCACGGACTGTTGCTGGAGCAACCGCAATAGCGGGATGATCGCCATGGGTACCCCAACGCGCCTGCATGATATCACCCTGTGATGGAAGCGTTGGAAGACCAGTACTCGGCCCGCCGCGCTGGACATTTACGATGACGCACGGTACTTCTGCCATACACGCGTAGCCGATATTCTCCTGCATGAGCGAGAAGCCAGGACCGCTCGTTGCGGTCATGGATTTTGTACCTGCCAGACTCGCACCGATAATTGCCGCCATTGATGCGAGCTCGTCCTCCATCTGAATGAATACACCACCTTCTTGTGGTAACCGGTGGGCAAGAACCTCGGCGATCTCCGAAGAAGGGGTAATCGGGTATCCAGCGAAGAAGCGCATGCCGGCAAAAAGGGCTGCTTCTGCGCACGCTTCATTACCGGTCATGAGTCGTGCATTAGCGCTATTCATTTTCTTTGTCCTTACACGTATGAACAGTGATGGCAAAATCTGGGCAGTAAATTTCGCAAAACTGGCAACCAGTACAATCATCAGGTCGAGCGACGGTTGCTTTCCCTTTTTCCATTGCCAGCACGTTTTTTGGGCAGAATGCGACGCAAATTTCACAGCCCTTACACCATTTTTCATTGATTTCTATCCTGAATTTCCGTGTTTTGACAGCCATGAATAATAATTATATCGATAAAAAAGTGAACGTCAACAGATGTTAGTCAGTCCACCAGAACATCGTTATCAGGGGGACGTGATGCAGAGACACACAGTTTCGTTGTATAGTTTGATAGCTGCATAGTTGCATTGTTAACCTTTGAGCCATCCAACTATCCAACCATCCTAACCATTCGCCATTGGCTACTACAACCTCACACGTGCAGGTTGAGGTAGAAATTCAATAGTTCTCTAACACAAATGGTCAGTGGTACAGCAAGCAGGACACCCCAGAAGCCAAATATAGCGCCCCCCATGATCAACACGATCATGACGACGACAGGATGGAGCTTGGCGGATTTGCCGATAATGACAGGACCGAGCACAAAGTTCTCGAGGAGCTGTTCGCCCACATATACGCTCACGATTTTGACGACATTGACAAGCGGTGATGGACTCAAAACACCGATGAGGACTGCCGGTATGAAACTCAGCACGTAGCCGATATTGGGGATGAGATTACAGAGTGCGGCGATGACACCGAGCAGCAAATAGTAGTTGATGCCGAGAACCCACAAAAAGAACCCGACAATGCACCCAACGATGAGCATTAGTAATAGTGTGCCGCGGAAAAACCGGGCAAGGGAAAAATTCAATCTTTGCAGGAATTCATTCATACGCTTTCGTTCGCTTGCTGGGAACAGGTTACTGAACCACGAACCGATTTTCTCGCGGTCAGCAAGGAACAAATAGGCAGATAACGGGATGAACACGAGGTTATAAACAAGCATGACGATACCGCTAACCCCTCTGCCGATCTGTTCTATTGTTGAGAAGAGACCGCTGACTATGTTTGTCAAATGTGACGTGATGGTGGTGGCAATGATGTTCGGGTCGATTTCAATACCGAGTTCATTGAGCTTGTTGATGGCAGCTCCCGAGAATAGTTGGATGTGTTCGATTGCTTCCGGGATTTTCTCAATCAATCCCTGCAATTCATTGACAAGGCCGGCAATGATGAGAGTGATAACGAGGGGGAAGAAGGCGATAATGGGAATGAGGAATGCGAGAATGGCAAGAACACGCGGTACTTTCTTGCGCTCGAGCAGATCCACGAGCGGAGCGAGGATATAGGCAATGCCAAGACCAATGATGAAAGGCACCAAAATAGGAGCGTAATGGAGGAGAAAATACAAAAAAAGGAGAACAAAACTGAGCACAAAAACGGGACGGGTATCTTCGTCCCGGCGTATGGGATAAAGGATCGCGATAACGAGGAGGAGCAACCAGATGGGAGAAAATATTGGTGAAATAATGACGAATGTGGCAACGAGTATGATAGTGATGTAGAGGACAACCTTGTGCATCATGCAATTATAGCACAGTTGCCCACAAAATCAAGGCTTGACTTCGCAAGTCGTGTGAATACAATTGCCCATGAAGATAACGACTACATCTATACTATTAATATGTACGGCATTCCTCATTGTATTTATGGGTTGTGCTTTTGAAAACCAGACACTGGTTTCTATTGATGGCAAATCATTCACCGTTGCTGACTTCAATGATAGATTCCAGTTTGCACCAACCGACGACTCCCTTCAGAGGGTTGAAAAGATCCGTGAATTCATCGATCAGATGCTCATGGTTCACGAAGGTCGCAAACAGGGCTATGAGGATGACCCTGTTGTTCAAACCGCTTTTGAAGCTCATGAGAAAGAACTCGTATACCGTGGATACTACGAGGCGAAAGTTGTCGATCGAGTGAAGGTTTCTGAATCAGAAATCCGCGCGATGCATAATGACGTCATAGACAAGTACCACCTTGCCCAGATCGTCGTCGACAGCGATTCTCTTGCTCAATACGTCCAGACTGAGGTTGACAAGGGGGTGCCGTTCGATTCACTACTTGCATTTTCCCTTGATACACTGACCGAAAATGGTGATATTGGTGAGTTCTCAGTGATTTCTCTGCCTCCCGAGATTCTGACCGCACTCAAGAAGAAAAAGGAAGGTGAGACAACGGATATGATCAAATTCGGAAACTACTACTACTTCTTGAAGACAGTAAGGCACTATACGGCTGATGAACCGAAGTTTGAGGATGTGAGAGAATTGATCAGCAATAATCTGAAGC
>DAOVBK010000060.1 GCA_030670605.1 Candidatus Stahliibacteriota bacterium | reverse complement strand
AGAAAACCACGGCGTCCAGATATGGGCGGGAATGAGAAAAACATCAGGAGAAATATTAAGAAGCTGCTTGAACATCTCATATGAATCGAGCGAGAGTATCGGTCTGCCATCTGAAGCGAGCTTCCCGTACTTTGTCAGATATGCGTTCACCTTGTCAACGGTCGCAAAATCGGGAGCGAAAATCAGGTTGTGGAGGCGACGCAACTTGCCTTTTCTCGTGTAGATATTATTCACCTCAACACTGAGGACGAATTTCACACCGTTATACTCAAAGAGCCCATCACCAATGTCCTTCAAGTCGCGCTTCAATTCCTTTAACCACTCGGGATGAGTGAAATCGCTTGAACCAACCAGATCAATGCCCTTCAACTGTGCGTATTCTGCTATCTTCGGTATGATCATTTCCTTTGATGTCGCACGTGAATAGCGTGAATGGACATGAAGATCAGCAATCATTTCCGCGCAACCCCCATGATACGTATGTCAGTTTCCTGCGCAGGAATAAATGTCAAATGCCGGTACAGTGAACAGTAAAACCCGGCACGGGACAGAAGCTTCATGATCAATGAGAGCGCATACCCGCGTTCTTGATGCCGTTCATGTATGGTCTGCTGTGAACCATTCTCAGTAACAGTGAGGGTCAGGTCGAGTGATGATACTGCTGTTTCGGGGTCAAACCGGTTCGTCCACACCGAATGCATACGCTCATCATTGCGATGAAGTGTACTATCACCCCATTCGTCGCGTAGACAGTGAATCGTATTCATGTCAAAAACAAAAATACCGTGTTCAGGTAAAGAATCATACACATGCTGAAAGCAGCTGAAAAGGTCCTCCTCGGTCAACAAATAGTTGAGACTGTCGTACAAGCAGGTCACAATCGGTACGCGATGAGCGAGCGTGAAATCCCTCATATCGCCATTAATAAGATGAATACGGCCATCATCGAGTGGCGCAAGCCTCTTTCTACATATTGCAAGCATCTCGAGAGATTTATCCAGACCAATAAGCGTATATCCTCTTTCCCACCACAGTTTAAGACATACACCCGTACCGCATGCGAGGTCGAGCAATGTAGTATCTTTTATCTCATTCAATTCAAGAATGTGCGCGATATACGACACCCATGACGTGTAGTTAATGAATGACATCAGGGTATCGTAGTATGGTGCGATGGTGCTAAATACTACACTATACTCCTCTGATCTCATAATTGGGCGCTTCTTTGGTAATGGTGATATCATGCGGATGGCTTTCTCGCAAGCCAGCTGAACTGACCTTGATGAAGTGCGCCTTTTTCTGCAAGACTTTGATCGTCTTCGCACCGCAGTATCCCATACCTGATTTGAGCCCTCCAACGAGCTGGAATATAACATCCATCATATTACCACGATATGGCACCCTTCCTTCGACCCCCTCAGGGACAAACTTCTTTGCTGCTTCCTGAAAATAGCGGTCAGCCGAGCCCTTTGGCATTGCCCCGAGTGAACCCATGGCGCGATATCCTTTGTACCGTCTGCCTTCGAGCAAAATCCGCTCTCCCGGACTTTCGTCAGTACCGGCAAACAGATTACCGATCATCACGCTCGACGCACCGCAGGCAAGTGCTTTGACAATATCGCCAGAATAGCGTATGCCGCCATCGGCAATGAGCGGGATATTGTGTTTCTGCGCGACCTTTGCACAATCAGTGATCGCCGTAACCTGTGGTACACCGATGCCAGCAACAACGCGGGTTGTACAGATCGAACCAGGACCAATGCCGACCTTGATCGCATCAACATCCAGTTTGACGAGTGCCTGCGCTGCTTCCGTCGTGCCGATATTGCCGACAACGAGATCGATCTTGGAAAACCGCTTCTTTATTGCCTTTACCGCCATGATCACACTTTTAGAATGAGCATGCGCAGTATCAATGACCAGTGCATCGACATTCGCCTCGACGAGCGCTGCTGCGCGGTCAACGGTTTTCTTATCAATACCGATTGCTGCAGCACAACGGAGCCGTCCGACCGTATCGACTGCGGCATGGGGGTGTTTGATCTTCTTGGTGATGTCCTTGACTGTAATCAACCCTTTGAGTTTGCCGGCTTTGTCCACAATCGGGAGCTTCTCTATCCGGTGTTTCTTCAAAATGGCTTGCGCTTTTTCAAGACTCGTACCCTGTGGTGCCGTAATGAGATTCTCGTGGGTCATGATGCTTCGTACCTTTTTCTTGAGGTTATTCTCAAAGATGATGTCGCGATTCGTCAGAATGCCTTTGAGACGCTGTTCCTTATCAACAACGACCACTCCAGAAATACCGTACTTGTCCATGAGCTGTGTGACCAGACTGATCGGCGAGTCTTCGTACACCGTGATCGGGTCAAGTATCATGCCGCTCATTGCACGCTTGACCTTGCGCACCTGGTTCTGCTGTTCATCAATAGGCATGTTCTTGTGAATAACGCCGATACCGCCTTCCTGGGCAAGGGCGATTGCCATTGCTGCCTCCGTGACCGTGTCCATTGGCGCACTGACGAGCGGCACGCTTAAGCGTATGTGCCGTGAAAAGTGCGTGGCAACATCACAATCACGGGGCATGATATCAGCATACTGGGGGACTAAAAGGATGTCATCAAAAGTGAGCCCTTCTTTGTACTTAATGGTCTCCATTGTGTATTATAGTGATTTTTCTCATGGCGTCAAGGGAAAGTACATGCACGGATTGACAAAGCGTTGTCTGCGTGTACACTCTTCTGAATACAAGCGCCAACGAATCGATTAAAATAGACACATCTCACTATTCCAGTATTCTGGAATAGTGGAATGATAGAAAGGAGGGGAAATATGAAAATCGTTGAGAAACGATTCAGAGGTTCGATCATCTGCCGTGTCCTCGGCTACCCAATCTCATACGGTATTGTCAAGCTGCTATTCAAGAACGGTAAAATGGAGCTTGGTGAGATCTCCAAGCATGTTGGACGAAGCAAGCAAGCTGTCTGTTCTCAACTCACAAAATTGCGGCTGGTAAACATCGTGAGATATGAGAAAAAAGGGAACGCGACTGCATATTGGATCAAATACCCGAAAGAAACAAAGCAGTTACTTGAGGCATGTGAGGTGATGGTAGAAAGAATGTCGCGACGACTCGACACAGACTACTAGTCATTCCAGCATTCCGGAATATTGGAATGCTGGTATTGTTGTATTCGGGAATAACTCAATATCTCATACGGCATTGTCCGGTTGTTGCTCAAGTTTGGTACAAAAGAGAAGGGGGAGCAGAGTTCAATCTCTGCTCCCCCCAACGTCATTTCATGATGGACGTCTATTTCACAAACAGTAATTTCTGGGTGGTCTTGTAATCATCGGCTTCGAATCTCACAAAGTAAACACCGGAAGGCAAAGCCCAACCATTCGTATCAGTACCGTCCCAGATGATATGGTCTGAGAGTCGCATAGTCGGATAGTCCCATTGACGGACCAATCTACCGGTGATGTCATATATCTGTATACTGCCTATCCCGTCTGCAGGACGAGGACTCTCGTCCCATGGGGACGGAGCTGACTCCTGCCTACTGTCTACTCCTTGTGGCATCTCGTATCTTACATGAGTTTTTTCGCGGAATGGATTCGGATTGATCAACAAGGAGGCGGACACTATCCGCGAATGTTTGCGTTCTTCGATTCCTAATGTGTCGGGTGCTATCTTCAGTAGCCAAACATCACTTCCACCGACACCATAAGACATCGTGCTGCCAACAACAATGTAGCCTCCGTCTCTGGTTTGTTGCACGGACCAACCAAAGTCCCAACCCCAGTCTACATCACCATATGTCTTGGTCCAAAGTGTTTCCCCGTGTGCATCTGTCTTTATGAGATATGCTTCGTAAATAACATAAGGCAAGTTTATTATCCCCGCAATGATGTAACCACCATCCGCAGTCTGTTGCACAGAACTACCATAGCTATCTATACCTTCACTATATCGTTTTGTCCAGAGTGTATCACCTAATGAATCTGTTTTTATCAAACAAAAATGAAACCCAACATCTGCCAGAATGACATAGCCTCTATCTGCTGTCTGTTGAACGGCACGACCTATTCTCAGGTAGGGCTTTCTGTAAATTTTTGTCCAAAGTGTATCACCATTATCATCAGTCTTTAACAGCCAAACATAGAGATAAAAACTACCTGACTCAAACACCTCTGTGTATCCTGTAATAATATATCCTCCATCAATGGTGCATTGGGCAGAATACGCCACCTGATTGTAACCTGTAGTTCCGTAAGTCTTTGTCCACAGTGTATCGCCATTTTTATCGGTTCGTAGCAACCAAATATCAAAGTGATCATCACTCATATCTCTATTTCCGACAACAACATACCCGCTATCAGCAGTCTGCTGTACTGACCGTGCCTCATCATTCCCTGGCCCACCATATGTCTTTGTCCACAGGATATCGCCTGATGAATCTGTTTTTATAAGATAGACATCCTCATCCACGCCTGTACCAAATGATTCTGTGTACCCAGCAATGATATATCCGCCATCAATTGTTTGCTGCACTGAATAACTTTCCTCCCATCTATCTCCGCCATACGTTCGTACCCAAAGGGTGTCACCCAATGAATCTGTTTTTATAAGATAGACATCATAGCCACCTGCACCATATGAGCACGTGTATCCTGTGATGACATATCCACCATCAGCGGTTTGTTGAACCGAAAAGCCTTCGTCATGGTCTGGCCCGCCGTAGGTTCTTGTCCAGAGTGTATCAGGTGCTTGCGCATGTGCTAATGATGCGCAACATAACGTTGAAGTGATACATACAATGATAGTGAATAATCTATTACGCAAGTAATTCATTCCGCTTCCCACGAAATTATAACGTCTGTTGAGTTGAGGTCAAGAGCCTTGGGGTCAAATCCCCGCTTGGTTTATTAACACCAAACATTTGGAGACGGGGTTTCGCTACATAACAGCTCAACTCAACCCCGATGAAATATTGTTATATTTCACGAGGGCATCTCACTATGTTCGATATCGTTGACAGGCATTCAACATTTTGAGATTGTTCCGCATTGATTTCTCAATGCGACTCCGTTCGCGTAGGAACGAGAGTTCCTGCGGAAGAATTCTCGCAAAGCGGAACCACGCTCACCCTTGTTCCGGTCGTAGACCGAGAATCTCCGCAGAGTCTCGTTGACTCTACGAGCATCCACGGACCTCGCCTTAGAGGCGGGATAATGATTTCGTGAGGGCAGCATTGTTGACAGAGCAGACATGCTGGGGTTTAGTAAGTGACCCTACATTGTCATTTGACAATAATTCCTGTGTCGGCCTCTCCATCTCTGCATACGACGTAACTTGTTCGCCGCTGAACTGTTCTCATATCTCAATTTGTTGAGTTTCGAGATTTGACCACACATGCATTAATTATTGTACTAATATTAGCTTCATAGTTTCGCTGTAATTTCCTGCTTTTAATTCTACAAAATAAACGCCGTTCGGCAACGCCTCTCTGTTGAATTCTACAGTATAAGTGCCAGCAGGCTTTGTACCATCAACTAAGGTCCTCATCAACTGCCCTGATGAATTATATATAGATACTGCCACTCGTGTTATCTTCGCTAAGGAATAGTTGATTGTGGTACGTGACCCCACGATGCTGGGCACAAAAAGGGCAAATGAGAATGTAGGTGTGGGGTCGTTATATTCGGCAATATCTAGCCACTCCAATGTAAAATTTCCAGACGTATAATAAGTTCTGTAACCAGGGCATTCTCTGGGGCCGACATTAAAACTTGGTCGTGCAACAATGTAGTATGCGTGATATAAAATCATAAAAGAAAGTGAACCTGTATAATAATCACGTAGCTTGTATTTGAAATGAGTAGTGTCATCTGACCCACCCTGGACTGGAGCAAAACCGAGAATCACCCCTGAATCAGCATAGGCATCGGGCGTACCAGTCTTAGTGGTATCGAGAATCAACCAGTATCCCAGCACATCATACTCAGTCTGGTCTACACGCCGCGTCTCAGCAGGATTCGGAATCAAGATTATGACTGAATCGACATGCGTTAAGTAATCGATATATGGCTCAGGCATCTTTCTCAGTGTATCCTTGGGCTCCCAGGTTTGAGGCTCGTCAATTCCATAAAGCGTGTCAGAAAAGATCCAATACCAACCATTATGATTTATGTTGCTGCCGTAGCCTGCAGGATTGGCTTGATACGCAGAATCTATAGAACCAAGACAAATATTCGTGTCACCATCCAGCCAATTGTCTCCTGAAGGAAAATTCGCCACATCAACATACCATCTCGCTTCATTCAAAGTAGGATTATATAACGTGTTAGAGCCCACCGAATTTTCACCAAGATAGTCATTAATATCGGTACTGTTGTAAAGGTCCCAATACTCCCAATGCACACCATCTATATTGTAACCAGCAGGCCATACAACAGTCTGCCTCACATCATGACTGCCAGGTGCAAACGCGAGACCAGTCGTTATAGCCATTAATATACATACTTTCATTAACTTCATAATCTTCCTCCCCTACTTGCGGTGCTTTTCAGAAAATTATATAAATATACTTAATAATTTCATAAAGATAACGCAGATTTAGCCAAAAGTCAATCAGTGTACTTTTGGTTTTTACCACAGGTTTTGCACACCATTTTCTGCAGATGGAGAAATGGAGACTCGGGATTTGGGGTCAAATCTCAACCCCGATGAAATATTGCTATAGTTCACGAGGGCATCTCACTGTGTTCGATGTCGCCGACATGCCCCGCATTCTTCGTGCCAACATTCTAGGATTGAATGCGCGGACAGGCATTTGACATTTGTAAGATACGCGCAGAACGCAGAAAAATCACAGAGGACGCGGAATTCTAAGACAAAGGGCATTAAGGAAGTTCTCGATTCGCACAAGGTGCTCACTCGAACAGTAAATTGTATCAGATTGCCGCGGGACTTTGTCCCTCGCAATGACCCCATGTGTCGGCGATCTGTGGAGGAAACACTTTTAAGGAGCTTCTTCCGCAGGAACTCACGTTCCTACGAGAACGGAGTCGATGCGCTCTCTCGATTCCTCGAGACAGGTTCGCTCACTCGAAGAGTAAAATTCGTATTCGTGACTCGTAGGTCGTACTCGTACACGAGCACCCTCACCCTTGCCCTCTCCCTCGACAGGGAGAGGGAATTTGTTGGATAGCTAATGGCATATTGTAGATGGTCAAAGATTAAAATAATGTGTGAGGTTTATGTCGTCGTCGGGTAGGTGTGGGTTATTCAACCGGAACAAACCACAGCCCTGAAATCTCCTTTGCTGGGTTAAAAACAACCTTAACATCAAGCTGAGTCTTTTCAAACTCACAGGTCACAAACACAACATCAAAGCCCATTTCTTTTGCCTCTCGAGAGCTGACCTGTTTTTTGAACACACCAATCTGTCCAATGAGAGAAGTCCATGCCTCTTCAAGCTTTTCCGGCGGCATCGCTCCTTTCATGGTGCTGTCAAAATCCTTCACTGCATTTGCGTAATCTTCCTGAGCAAGCAATGTGACAAATTCTGTTGCTCGTGACGTAAGATCGCTTGTTACACTCACCTCTTCCTTCTCTTGTGGTTGTCCACAGGACACAAGAAGAGCCAGGCACAGCGGCACTAATAAAAAGCATGCTATGAGCTTCATAATCTACCTCCTCGGTTAGTAAACATCATCATGTTCTTATGGAGTATAGCAGTATTCTTAGCACTGTCAATTGAC
>DAOVBK010000052.1 GCA_030670605.1 Candidatus Stahliibacteriota bacterium | reverse complement strand
ATTGACCAATTGGCTGCTGCAATGATCAGTTTCGTACACGATACGGGTAAGAGGACTCGACTTATCAACGCAGGAAAGCACAGGGTCAGGCAATTCTCGTGGGACAGAGCAGCGCATGAAATTATTGAACTCTATGGAACTGTCATATAACAATCGAAGAATTCGGGTCTGCCATATTATTACGAAAATGGTTTATGGTGGTGCGTCCTTAGGCACGCTTCATCTTGCAGAGCGTGTTGACCCCACGATGTTTCACAGTGCTATCATTTGTGGCTTGCCGTCTGAGAATGAAGGTGATCTTGCCGAAGAAATGACGAAACGTGGAGTAGATATCATTGTCATTCCCGAAATGGCTCGTGAGATTAACCCGCTCAAGGACTTTGTTACATTGATGAAACTGATCAGCATACTCAAGAAATACCGATATGACATCGTGCATACACATGGCTCCAAGGCTGGGGTTATTGGTCGAATAGCGGCAGCTATTGCACGTACACCGGTAATACTGTACACAGTGCATGGGTGGGGTCTGAAGGCGGGGACTCTGGCAACACGCATATTGTTCAGATTTATTGAACGGGCAGTAAGCCACCTTACGACGAGAATACTCTTCCAGACCCAATCGGATATGGATGAAGCACACGTCCATAAAATCGGCAGCAGGGAGCAGTACGTGTTAATCGGTAATGGTATTGAAATGGAGGCTTTCACGCGGTACAACAAAGAGCATAGTGTGACAGTGAGAAGGGAGCTTGGGATTACTAACAAAAAGGTTGTCGGAACAGTAGGAAGAGTCTTTGAACAAAAGAATCCCATCGGGTTTATTAAAATAGCTAGCCAGGTGCTCAAAAAACGTCAGGATGTGATCTTCATTTTCATTGGAGGCGGTGAATTACTTCACAGCGTGCGTGATAAGGTGCAGCAAGAAGGTTTAAGCAAGAATATCCTTTTCATTGGCCCGCGGGACGACGTTGCTGAAGTAATGACCCATTTTGATGTCTTCATTCTACCGTCACTGTGGGAGGGTATGCCGCGTTCAGTGCTTGAAGCAATGGCGTTAGCAAAACCGGTGGTTGTACATGATATAGGTGGGATTCATGAGATTGTGAAGGACAAAGATAATGGTTTCATAATACCTGTGAATCAACATGGGGAATTTGCCGACAGAGTATTGTATTTGTTGAGAAACGAGAATATGTGCATGAGCATAGGGCGGCAAGCACGGAAGACTGCTGAGCGATATGACTTTAAGGAGGTCATAAAAAAAACCGAAAGCATCTATGCAGAACTCATGAACATTCACATGAGACGATAGTATGAGATTAGCCTTTTAGAAATATGCAATCCGTGGAGTCAGGCAAGAAGCAAATGCACGTATGCCACATTGTACGGCATGCACAGATTGCAGGAACAGAAAAGCATGTTATGTTACTTGCTACGCGATTAGATAAAACGAATTTCACAGCTCATGTGTGCGCTTTTGAGTTCGGCGATCTCGTCGATCGGTTGAAAGCAGAGTGCATTCAGACAACAGTAATACCAGGAAGTCATTCGATTCTGCATTTCGTAAAGCTCGTGCTTTTTTTAAAAAAGCATTCATTTGATATCATCCATTGTCATTCTGGTGGTTACGCGTGTGTTGCTGCAAAGCTTGCAGGATGCAAGCGTATCATTTATACAAAACACGGAATTGGTTTTACACGAGAGGAACTGCAAAGACGGACCATCGTGAGGAAATGGCGAGACCACCTCGTTGATAAGTGTGTTGACAAGTATATCGCTGTGACAAAACACGACGGTACTATCCTAGCGCGGGTTTTGCAGATTGACAGAAGTAAGATTGTGGTTATCTACAACGGCGTAGAGCAGTTAGTTCTGGATGCGGAACCACTAGTAGAACAGAGGGGTCCGGTTATTGGAGTTGTTGGTCGGCTAACAAGACAAAAGGGTATCGCATATTTAATCAAGGCTGTTCCTGCAATCATTAGGCGATTCGGCACGTTGCGCGTACTGATTGTTGGAAGCGGTGAAGAAGAGATGCCATTGCGAAGACTGGCCGAGAATCTTGGCGTATCACAGAATATTGAATTCCTCGGCTACAGAAAGGATGCTGCTCATGTAATTAGTCGAATGGATGTGTTTGTATTGCCATCGGTATGGGAAGGATTTCCCTATGTCCTTCTTGAGGCGATGATTTTGAAGAAGCCGATCATTGCTACGGATATTTTCGGTATAAACGAAATCGTTGAACATGGTAGAACTGGTTTATTGGTTGACCCGAGTAACCCGAAGAGTATCGCTGCTGCGGTTCTTGCACTACTTCTGGATAAAGAAAAAGCTCGCACATTAGGAATTGCCGCCCACAGACGTGTACTGGAGCGTTTTACAGTGGATAGAACAGTATCGCAAATAGAGCAATTATATATTTCATTGCTGTAGGTAATATCGCATAGAAAGCGGAGCTCTCATGAGTGATCTTTCATCGCATTTGAGTAGGTGGGTTAAGATCAGGACTCCATGGTATCTAAAAATGATTGTCAAGATGATTCTGTCGTGCTTGCCAGTGGCACATAGAACATGGCGGCAGTTATTGCCATTATTCCAGCACGGCCCAATGCATTCACCTGAGTATGTATACTCAATATTCAATAAGCATTTCTCAACGGTGCAGACTTCGGGCTCATTTGTATGTTTGGAGCTTGGACCAGGAGAATCCCTTTGCTCTGTGCTTGTTGCAAAAGCTTTTGGAGCGGGAAGAATTTACTTAGTTGATGTTGAAGATTGTGCCTGTCGTACAATGAGTGTATACAATTCAATGCAGGCATTCCTATCGGAGAAAGGATACCACACTGGTGCAGATTTAACGAGTTTCGATAGCTTTATGCAGTCATGCCGGGCAACGTACGTTACCGAAGGTCTACATTCCTTACGACAATTGTCCGATGATTGTATTGATTTCTTATTCTCCAATGCAGTGCTTGAGCACATCAGGAGAAGTGAAATATCACCCATGCTGACGGAATTGGCACGGATTCTGAAACCGGATGGAATAAGCGCACACGTAGTGGATTTGAGAGACCATCTTGGCGCATCGCTTAATAATCTTCGGTTTTCAGATATGCTATGGGAATCAGATGTTTTTGCAAAATCTGGTTTCTACACGAACAGAATAAGATTCTCCGAAATGCTAAGCTTGTTTGATGAAGCCGGTTTCAATGTCGATGTTCTAAGTAAAAAGATGTGGCCTGTATTGCCAATTCGCAGAGGTGCATTGCACGGAAGATTTCGTCAATTTTCAAATCAAGATCTCAATGTTATGAGTTTTATGGTTTCCCTCACCTTGAAGAAACACCATCGGGAATAATCAAGGTAGCATAGCTATACATCATAGTTCTTTTACAACTACATTTTTGTAATCACAGCGCATCGCGTCTTCGAGGACACCAATGCCAATACCTCCACGTAGGAATGTACTATCTTCTGCTTCAATAACCTTTGTACCGTCTATATAACCGATTATTTTGGCGTTTTCGGCTACAATTCTCAGTGTGTGCCATTTGTCCTTTGTTGGCGTGAAGACTGATGTGTGGAGTCTTATCCACCTGCCATTCATACACTTATACAAATCTACAAGACCTGCATCACCGTGAATACCAAATCTGTAGAAATTCTGCTCGTCTTGAAATCTGAAGAAGATATACAGTTTCAGCCAATCCACCCCTTGCTTCATACTCCCTCTGCATCGTGCCGTAACCTCATATAGATAATTCCGCCATTGTTCATTTTCAACATAGGCAAAATGCGCTTGACCACTGCCTTCGGCGACACCGTTCGAAGTATGCCACTGTCCCCTAGCGATCTTCCAGGCTATCATAGCTTTTTTGAAATCATCGTGGAACAAATCGTCTTCATCGAAACGCAAACTTGTACTTACAGGAAATTCATAAGTAATTCCTTCTTTCTCAGAAGAAGCGGTCAGCTGGATAAGCCCTGCCTTATGCGGTTTGATAAAGATGGTGATTCTCTTCCTCTCGAGAGCCTTGAGCACAATTCTGCTTGGTACTTCTATTGTGCCGATCCCTTCCACAAACATACCTTGCAGACTCAATTGAGTGTCCGTGTTTGTATTGTTGACGACATCGAATTGGATATTCTCACCTTCCTGGTCGTGAATAAATATAGCTTCAACCGGTGCTATGGAGATAGGATCAATAACCCAACAGCTTATTTTCTCTTTGCGGCCGTTGCATGTGACGACCATTTCCACTTCGCCTTCAACATCTTCAGGGACCGTCGGATGGAATGCAATGGTTTTGTTCGTAGCAATCTTTGTCTGTTTTGACCACGGTGTTGTGAGCGTAACAACAGCAATACCCAGAAAGCCTGTGTGCTCCAAATGGAATACGATATCTTCTGGCTGTCCCTTCATGATTAATGGGGGAGTAAGTCTGGTGACGCCTTTTTTCCTGTTTTGTTTCAGATATATCAGTGAAGATGAAAGATGCCAAGGGATTTCTATTCTCAGTGAATTCCCTCTTTTCTCGAAATCGATAGCATTGACCCCTCTCCAGTCGCCAGAAAGCAAGTAAGCGTAGTTGATGTCCTCGGGATTTCTGACAGTAATGGTGATAGGCATGTTGTGCTCAAACGGATTGGGCAATAACTGAGATTTTTCGGGAGTGATGATAGCGACTACGTAGTCCCCATTGGGTGCTTGGAACACATTTCCTTGAATATCTCTGGGCGTTTCCAGTGGATTCGACGTGAGCACCCATGTTCTATTTTTGATCAGTTCAAATAGAGGTTTATATTTTGTTTCGATTTCTTGACATTTTTTGCCTCCATACGTAAGACATGGAAATGCGCCACAGATTAATGCGTATTTCAGCTTCTCCTCGGTTTCGTAAGGCAATTTATCATATGGCAAATAGATTATCGGTCTCGTGAGACCCAAGTATTGGATTTTCAATAGATTACCCAAACTTTTTTCAGCCATTATACCATCCAAGTCTTTACATACTTCGATTGAGGTAGGTCCATTTCCCCATATACCTTTCTTATTCCTGTGGAATAAATCAAATAACTTTTCATTTATGCGTTCCTGAGCAAACCCGAGCATATACGCTGGTCTTTTGTCTACTATTGTCTGATTATCGCTATGTGCGAAATCATAATCTTCATAATCCATGCGGTCAAAAAATATGCCATCTATATTTGGATATTCCTTTAGAATGTTCTCTGCTTGATGCAGGATGTACTTCCCCCATTTGCTCTGCGGATCCGCGTTCATGAGGTTTGTGAATTTCCATGAGGGTAGCGGCTTGCCTGCTGCGTTGCGCGCTATGTCAGAAGAAAAGTACTTCTCTGCATACTCGTGCCAGGCTTCAGAACTCTGAAAATAGAGGTACACTTGAATACCATATTTCTGCCAGAGATTTACTAGTTCCACTACCTTTTCTCGGCTATTTCTCTCCCTCCCAGCACCCTTTTCCCAATCAGATATCGTTACTTCATCAGAATCTATCACAATGCCCCACTCCGGGGATTTCGGAACATAGAGGCCATAGAAGGGAAAGTATTCATGGAACTCGATCCATTTCACATCACGATTCTGTAACTCACGTATTTTCTTTTCGTTCACAGACGGAAGAGACAAATAATACAGTCCTTCACCCGTTCGTGTGTTTTCTACAGCAGGATTCAGATATTTAGGATATGTTTTCAGTATATAATCAAAACCTGGGCGCCAACACCCCTCATGTGGCACTATGCAAAGTGCTGCAGTAGCATCTTTGTTCGGTCCAACGCGTAAGTGATGATAAGACACAATCAGATTTCTTGGATTCATTGAAAATGTTAACCCAGGTTTGGGTATTTCAAGTGGTGCAATAATGCTAATCCCGTAGTTTTTCACAGATGAGTACCTCGTAATCATGGGGATATAAAGATGTTTACGGTATGTAAGAGTAATGTCAGTAGTTTCCTCAAGATCGAGCGGCGCATAATATCCAGAGTGGAATATTTTCCTCATGCTTTTCGAAAGAGGTATTACTAAGGCGATACCAATTTCCTGTGGATTATCGACAGCATTCGCAATGGTAACATCCCAGCGCAAGGTCAGCGAATCAATTGTGTATAGATACTTGATCGTGTTATTACCGCATCGACGAGCAAAAGAAACTGTGGCGAATGTAGGATAGTGATCCAATTTCTGCACTAATAATGTCTCTGTTTTCTTCCTGCATGTTTCGCCATCCAGACGTATGGAACAATGTGCTTGCAGAATTGTATGGTCCTCTACGGACATTGATGTCATAAAGCCAGATTTTTTTGAAATGATCACATGAATATAATTATTCTTCAAAATAACCTGTGTTGGTTTCTCGAAGATGTAGTGGGTAGTGGCGGTACCTAGTATGCAGAATGCAACGAGTGTTTGTATCATGTCCAGAGATTATTTGTTTTCTACTAATGCAGGTGTAGTACTAGTACCTTTTCTTGCTCCGGAGTATCGTGCTAATCCAGGTTTTGGCGATTATTAAGTCATTCCTTACTTTCTCGTATATGTTTGTCCATTTCTTATAGTCATCTGGTCGCGTTTTTGCTTGTTCAACTGACTCTAGAACAAATGCTCCCAGTGCACCTACTATAAGACCAAAAACTGCAGCTAGCAGCACGGTCCTGGATCGTTTCGGACGGCTCTTTTTCTCTGGTGGTGAAGCCCTGTCGAGTACTTGTACCGTTGGTGTATCTTTTACTTCCATGATTTTCGCTTGCTCGTATTGTTGAGTTAGAAGCTCAAAGATTGCTGATTGTACTTCCACTTCTCTAACGAGTCGTGCGTATTCAACTGCTATTTCGGGGAGTTCTGAGAACGGCACTGCAAAGCCAGCACCAAAACCCTTGTTATTCTGTAGCGTGTCGCCAAATTCGATCCTCGAGAGCTGCTTGTTCAATTCTCTCAATTGTCTATTTATGTTCTTTGCATGTGGATTATTGTAGTCCCCTGGTGAGCCGAGTGCTGCTTTTTGGACTTCCAACAGAATGATCTCAGCTTTCAACTGAGCTATTGTGGCAATAGCATTCTCGAGTTCCACGTCGAGTGCAATTGTACGATGTTCTTCTTGGAATATCTTGAAGTTATTTTCTGCTTGTCCTAAATAATCAATATTCTCATTCAGGCGTTTTTCAATGAAGATGCGGTATTTCTTCCCTGTTGTCATGGCGGTTTCTGTATTGAATTTGTCTAGTTCTTCGATGTACGAGTTTGCAATGTCTGTTGCAAGGTATTTGTCATACCACGTCACTGAAACGGTGACCATTCCTTCAGGAGTCACGCCGATTCTTGTGATTTCATTTAGTTGTTTTGTTGCATCGTGGAAGGTTTTTGTTTTGAAGACTTCTCTAAGATTATACTTTCGGATCAAGGTACCTGTTATGTGACCACTTCTTAGTATCGCAGCAAAGAGATCAGATGGTCCCGTACCGCCTGTGAGCAGGCTAGTGAGACCTGAGGATCCTCCAAAGGCGGTGGCGATAGCAGGGTTGACCAATCCGAACATCATATCCTGTTGAGGATTAGGGGGCAGTATGGTGGTTGTTGCCGTAAACTGATTAGGCATGAGAACACTTATGATTACAGCCATTCCTGTTACAATGGCAACTGTTTTGAGTATGAAGTGCCTTCGTTTTGCTATTACAGTGAGATAATCGACAAACGAAGGCTTTTTGTCGCTTGTCATATGGACGATTTTAATCAATAGCAAAATAATGTCAAGAGTATAATGTTTGATGTTGTTTCGCGAATCCACCGTCTTCACAACAGTGATGATGCTTTTTCAATATGTCGTGGCAAACACATGCGTATTCATGCTCGAGATATTGTTCTAGCATGCTCTTGATTTCACAGCCGAATTAGATACAATAGCATAATGACTCAGGGCGTTGGCAAACAGCCAAGGCAAGGGATTTCACTATTCAATCAAATAAAGCAGAAAGGAGTGGGAATTCTCTGGCATAATCGTAAGATTAAGGCAATTCTTGTCTTGATTTGCGCAAATGTCATCAACAATATTGTTTCTTTCTCGATAAATATCATTATAGCGCGGAGGTTTGGACCAGAGATTTTTGGTGTTTTTTCACTCGCATGGTCTGTAATGATGGCTGTTCATCTTATTGCAGACCTCGGTCTGAATTTGACAATAGTGCGGTTCTTTAACCTGTACAGGGATGATTCAAAACAGCAAAATGTCTTACTCGTGTCATTGCTGTTGCTAAAATTATCTGTTGCTCTCATCGTTATCTTTGTATCATTACCTCTTGGAGGTGCATTGTCTCAGCTGTTCACTTCGAGTGGGTCCCATTCATTCCTATTCTCTTTGGCGTTCGCGAGTGCGGGAATTTTTGGTCTTTGGGTCTATTTTCAAAATTTTCTGCAAGCTCATAAGCAGTTTTCGAAGTATGCAGTTTTTACTGTGGTGTATGCGGT
>DAOVBK010000189.1 GCA_030670605.1 Candidatus Stahliibacteriota bacterium | reverse complement strand
TGGCAAAGCTCTATTCGACCGCACCGTCCAAGAGAACTGGCGGGAACATGGGTGTTGTGTATCGAGGAACGAGACCAGAACCAGTTGATCGTATTATCTTCAGCACCAAGGTAAATACGCTTACTGACGTAATTTCTCTGGATGAGAAGTATGCATTTTTCTATATTACAAGCCACAAACCGAAACGGTACCGCGAATACAAGAGCGTGAAGAGCCAGGTCCGGACAGCAGTAAAAGCTGAAAAGATCGAGGAACTTGAAGAGAAGTTTGCCAAGGGCCTCCGTAGGAAAGCGAAGGTGAAAATATACAAAAAGGTCGTGCGGAATCCAATGGAGACCGAAGAGGATAAGCTCGCTGCTGTTGTCAACAAGCGCGAGATATGGAAGAGTGACGTCATAGCGAGGAATCAATCGCAGATACGGATGGCTCAGGTGGATTTGAGTGATAGTGAAACATTCGAAGGATTGCTTAACGCCATTATTGATGAAAACCTCAAGCTCGAGTACGCCGAACGGAACAAGTATTTTCTCTATGATGGGTACACTATCAAAATGAGGGAGAATATACATGCACTCATGGAGAACGGTCTTTACCAGAGGATTGTCATTGAGGGTGTGACCGCTGACTCACAAGATATCAACGATTATTATAACGAACACAAGGAAGAATACAGAGTACCTGAAACCATACGTGCACGTGAGCTCGTTGTTACATCAAAGGAATTTGCACAAGAACTACGCCAGATTCTCGTCAATGATCCTCAAGAATTCGATACACTTGCCCGCGAGCATTCGATCGCGCCAACCAAGGCTGACGGTGGCAAAACAGGGATTATCCGACGCGGTATGCGGTCTGAGACATTCGAGAGTAACGTGTTCACGCTTGAGGTTGGAGAGGTAAGTGATATTTTCTCGGAGACTGACCCTACCTTTACCATCTGTCTGCTCATGGAGCACTATCCTGAAACGTACCGGACCGTTGAAGAGATGAGTCGTACGATTGAAAGCGGACTGCTCAGACAGAAGCGTAATAAAGTCGCGACTGAGTTCCTTGATATTATCAAGGAACAGGCAGATATTGAGATATTTCTTGAGCCTGCTCCAGAAGAATCTTCGATTGAAGAAAACAAATAGAGATCGTGCCGTTACACATGCATTATGCCTGAACTAAGAAAGGATCCTGTCCTCGGCCGTTGGGTCATCATATCAACAGAGCGGGCGAAGCGGCCAAAGGATTTCAAATCGGCACCTGAGAAGAAAGTTACTTCACCAAAGGCATGTCCGTTCTGTCCGGGCAACGAATCGGCAACACCACCCGAAATCCTCGCGTATCGTGACCCGGGCACAGCGGCAAACACTCCAGGGTGGACCTTGCGGGTTATTTCAAACAAATTCCCTGCACTCCTCGTTGAAGGCGACATCAATCGTCGGGGTGAAGGGATTTATGACCGTATGAACGGTATTGGCGCACATGAGGTCATTATTGAAACACCTGACCACGAGCAGGACCTTGCTGATCTTGAGATCGGCCGATTCCGCGATGTAATGCATGCGTACCAGGAACGTACACTCGACCTGAAGAATGATAAGCGGCTCCGTTATGTCATGATCTTCAAGAATTTTGGCGCAGCTGCTGGCGCTTCACTGGAACATAGCCATTCGCAGTTGATTGCGACACCAGTCATACCGAAACGAGTCATGGAAGAAATGGACGGAGCACAGCGTTATTTTGAATATCGTGAACGGTGCATTTTCTGCGATATTGTCGTGCAGGAAACAAAAAACAGGAAACGGTTGATCAGTGAGAATAATTCTTTCATTCTCATATGTCCGTTCGCCCCGCGATTTCCATTTGAGACCTGGATACTTCCGCGAAACCATGTTTCTAATTTCGAAGATTCGACAAAAGAGAATCTGGATGACCTTGCGTCAATTCTCAAGGATTGTCTGCTCAGATTGAAAAAGGCTCTCAATACACCTCCGTATAATTATGTGATACATACAACACCAATAACACTCAAGGGTATTGATTTCTATCACTACCATATTGAAGTCATACCCGTGCTCACCCATGTTGCTGGCTTTGAGTGGGGTACAGGGTTTTATATCAATCCGACTAGCCCGGAAGTGTCTGCGGCATACCTGAAAAACATCCTGTAATGCGTTGTGTTAGCGGTCTGTGTAGTAGACAATACATCTTCTGTCGAAAGCATTGCATATGAAAGTTGCATTTGTTGCATCTGAAGCTATACCTCATGCGAAAACAGGTGGACTGGCAGATGTTGTGGGTACACTGCCAGGGCATCTCAGGAAACTCGGTGCCGAGGCAGTAACATTCCTTCCCAAATATCCAGGTATCAAAGGCACATGCATAGATGAACTCGACATAGAGATGAAGGGACGCCATCACGTCCGTATCTTTCAAGATGGTTACTTCTGCTTCATTGACTATCCTCGATACTACGAACGCACAGGACTCTACGGTACAGAAAAGGGTGATTTCTTAGACAACTGTGAACGGTTTACCCTGTTCTGCAAGGCAGTAACCATACTTCTTGAAAAGGGGCACTTTGATGTTGTGCACTGTCATGACTGGCAGTCAGGTTTGATACCGCTCTACATAAAGGAGCAGGCGATACCGGCAAAGTCGGTTTTCACCATACACAATCTCGGGTATCAAGGGAAATTCCCCCGAAATAAATTTCCACTCTTAGGAATCAATAAATCATATTTTACGCCGGAGGGTATTGAGTATTACGGTGATATCAATTTTCTCAAGGCAGGTATTCTCTATGCTGACCGCGTAACCACGGTCTCAGAGAACTATGCCCGTGAAATCCAGACACCCGAACTGGGGTTCGGACTCGATGGTGTTCTGCGGACGCGCAGTGCGCAGCTTGTCGGCATAGTCAATGGTATAGATTACAGCCAGTGGAACCCTGAGACAGACAAACTCATCAATAGTACGTACTGTGATTATGCTGGGAAACAATCCAACAAGGATTTCCTTGTCAGTGAGTGTCATCTGGATCCCTGTGTTCCTTTAATTGGTATGGTCTCACGTGTTGCTGAGCAGAAGGGATTTGACATTCTCGTGAAGGCATTTGATGATATGATGACAATAGGCTTTGGATTCGTGTTGCTCGGTTTTGGCGACAAACAGTATCACGAGAAGCTCAAGCGTTTTGAATCTGTGTACCGGCGTCGCGTCTGTGTGAACATCAAATTTGACAATACGCTTGCGCATCGGATATACGCGGGTAGTGATTTTTTCCTCATGCCCTCGCAGTACGAACCATGCGGGCTCGGCCAACTCATCAGCCTCAGGTATGGGACAGTACCAATCGTGCGCGCGACCGGCGGGCTTGCAGATACGGTCACTGGCTTTCAGTCAGAGACAATGCATGGCAATGGCTTTGTGTTCACTGATTACACGAGCGCGGCACTAGTAAAAGCATTCAGTCGTGCCCATGAGGCTTATTCGCAGAAACAAGTTTTTCAACAGCTTTCAGAAAAATGCATGACCTATGATTTCTCGTGGAAGGGGTCAGCCAAGAAGTATCTGGCTATGTACAACGCCCTCTAGTGTTGTGAAGTAGCAGATTTCTACAGTGAAACGACGTGCTCACCCGATGCACGAGAAATGTTGGAATCTCAGGGCTAAACCATTTCCAGGCAGTATTGCGTCAAACTATGATGAACGGTGATGAAGACATTCAGTTGGTTAAGGCATTCAAAAATGGCGATGAGAAGGCGTTTGATCGTCTGTTTGAGAAATATCGGGTATCGCTGTATTCGCTGTGTTATCGATATGTACGGAATGATGCGGATGCACGCGAACTCGTGCTTGATGTCTTTACTAAGGTGTACCGCAATCTCACACGATTCCGTGAACGCTCAAAGTTTTTTACCTGGTTGTACCGTATCGCAGTCAATACGTGCATATCGCATAC
>DAOVBK010000221.1 GCA_030670605.1 Candidatus Stahliibacteriota bacterium | reverse complement strand
TGAAGAATATGAGAAGAATTTGCTAACAATGGATCTCGTACGTAGAGAGTTTGGTGGAACATCTGTGACCGAAGCTCAAGTTCGGGAGTATTTTGAAAAGCACAAAGATGAATTTCTCTATGCAGTGAAGCTTGGCCAAATCGTTCTACCGAGCTATGAAGCAGCGAAAACAACGCTCGAGGAGATCAGGGCAGGAGCAGATTTTGTTAAGCTGGCAAAAGAGCGCTCACTGACGCGGTACGAAGATCCTGATGATCCCCGGGTCATTACAGATTATCTCCCTCGAGGAATGATTGCCGACTACGCGATTGAAGAGACGATATACGCCATGGACCGTGGAGAGGTTTCCGATGTCATTCCGTACTTGCAGGGAGCGTACCTTATTGTGAAACTCATTGACAGGAGAAAGATGAAGGCGAGCGCAGATTTTGAACAGCACAGGTCAGGAATTCATAACTACCTGCTTTCAAAAAAATACCAGGATTTCTTAAAAATGTACGTTGATAGTCTGAAAAACGAATACGAAATAAAGATCGATCTTTCTCCACTCAGTTTATAGGAGTACATTTAATCAACGCTACTCATGAATAGCCTATGATTGTGCTTTTGTTATGCGGGATCCTTGTTGACCAAATCGCCGCGTGTGTTGGCGAAGAAGTCATACTAGAGAGTGATGTGTTTGAAAATATGACGCTGTTGGCAAGCGATCCTGCTGCACGCGGAATGTTCACGACGACCGAAGAGATGAGAGACTATGTTCTCGACCAGCTCATTGCACAGAAACTCCTGCTTAACGAGGCAGAGAAGGAATCAATAATTGTCGCGGAGGAAGAAATCGATGCGATCGTCGAGCAGAGTATCAATGAGGTCAAGGCGCGTTATCCTTCTGAAGCAGACTTCATGCGCGATCTAGAGGAAAATGGTATCACACTTGAAGAATTGAAAAAATACAACGCTGAAGTCTGGCGAGCGCAGCTCGTCACGCAGCGTCTCATTGAAAAGAAAACTGGCTCGAAGATTACGATTTCGCCTATCGCCATGCAACGCTTTTTCGAGGAGAACAAAGATTCCATTGCCATGCGACCAGATCGTGTGAAACTCGCCCATATTCTCGTGGTGATAAAACCAACTGAAGCAGAACAGCGAAAAGCATTTGAGAAAGCACTGGATGTTTACAAACTCCTTCTTGCCGGTGGAGATTTCGGTGTCCTTGCTCAGGAGTTCTCAGACGACCGTGGCACGAAATCCCGCGGTGGCATGATGGGCAGGGTACAACGCGGTGAGACGCTTGAAGAGTTCGAGGGCGTTGTCTTTGGTTTGAAGCCGGGTGTGGTGTCGCAGCCGTTTCAGACCCGACTCGGCTATCACATTGTCGAAGTGCTCAACAAAAGCACGGATTGGGTACTGGTGCGTCAAATCCTCCTTACGGTGGAGGTAACCCGGGCAGACACGTTGCGTTTTGAAGGGCGTGCTCGGGAGTTTATCGATTTGATCGAGAACGGAGCTAATTTTGACAGCCTTGCTCGTGCAGTTTCGGATGATCCAAATATTGATCTCGGTGAAATCCCAATTACCGTCTTGACGCCACCACTGGACACGATTGTCGAAAATCTCGACGTCGGCGAATTGAGTGAACCGATGATGACGCCATACGGTCTGCATCAGATTTACGTGAGGGAGAGAATATCCGAGGAGCCTCTGACCTTCGAGGATTTGCGCAATCAAATCTATCAATATCTGTACCGTCAAGAACAACAGAAATACTCTGCCGAATTGATCGCAGACCTTGAGCAGAGTATATTCATACATAGATTCGCATCGGGGTCAAATCTAGACAATTGACATTTCCCACGCATCGCACATAATCGTATCATGGCTAGGCCATTGAGGATTCAGTTCCCAGGTGCGTTCTACCATGTGACCTGTCGCGGCAATGAGCACCGACAGATATTCCGGCATAGCGATGACCAGCTTCGATTTCTCCAGTTGCTGAGAGAATCCCTGGAGACATATCGAGTAATTCTCTATGCATACGTGATGATGAGCAATCACTTTCACTTGGTGGTTCAGACGGTATGCGCAAACTTGAGTGAGTTCATGCGGCGTTTTAATATCTGTTATACAAAATGGTTTAACTATCATCACCGAACCTGTGGTCATCTCTATCAGGGTTGTTACAAGGCGTACTTAGTTGATGCAGACAATTATCTCTTACAGCTTTCGCGATACGTACATCTCAATCCTGTGCGGGTCGGGACGCGTCGGAAACTAGCCTACCAAGACCAGTGGCAGTACGCGAGCACGTATCGTTGGAGCAGTTTGCCTGGATATTTGAACAAGAAGAAGGTGATTTCTTTTGTTGATTATGAAATGGTGTTAGGAATGGTGGGTGGGTGACGTACTTGCCGACGTTTTGTTCGTAGTGGTTTGAAAGAAGGTATGAAGAATCCATTTGAGGATCTTCAGAACCAAGCTATCTTAGGCGACAATGATTTCGTCGCTCGAGTCAGAGGTGAGTATCTTGAGAAGGGATCATTACGTGAGCAACCGATGTATCGTGATATGGTGGTAGAGAGGGTTGATCCCGCAATTGTCATTGAGTGCGTGACCAGTGTGTTTGGCGTGTCTCCTGAGCATGTGCAGGGGCGGTATGGGAGTAGCGTGTTGCGAGGAATTGTGAGTGATTTGCTATATCGATACAGTGGTATGATGCAGCGAGAGATAGGTAAGTATCTAGGTATTGATTACTCGTCAGTCAATAAACTTCGAAGTCGGCTAAGAAATCGATTGGTGAAAGATGCGATTGTTGCGAGAATAAAAAGACAATTGTCCAATGTCTAGATTTGACCCCATTATATGACGCCAATTCTCGTGCTCTGTCTGTTTCAGTGGCAACAGCAGGTGCACTATACGATCGATGCATATCTCGATACTGAGAAACACGTACTCAGCGCAGTCGAACACTGCACGTATCACAATCATTCACCGCATGTTCTTGAGACGCTGTATATGCACATCTATGCCAACGCATTTAGGGATGAAAATACCGTATTCGCACAGGAAGCGCAGGCAATGGGTATTCATGAACTCGCCGCACTCGATGATTCATTGCGCGGTGGGGTTACTATTGCATCGGTGACCGAGCGTGAAGATTCCCCTACATTTCATGTCCGTGAAACAATTTTGGAAGTGGCGTTGTCCCGTAAGCTCGATCCCGGTGATTCGGTTACGCTCAGTATCACATATGAATTGCTGATACCCTGGAAATTTTCGCAACTTGGGTATGTCGATAGACACTATGAGATGGCGCATTGGTATCCGACGTTGTGTGTTTTTGATCAAAACGGCTGGCACCGCGACCCGTATCATATGATTGGTGAGTTCTACGGGGAGTATGGAAGCTATGATGTCACCATTGATGTACCCGGTGATTATGTTGTTGCTGCAACCGGCGAACGTGTTGATGCAACGGATATTGCATTTATCGACACGTTGGCAAAAACAGGACAGAAGATGCTCATGGG
>DAOVBK010000004.1 GCA_030670605.1 Candidatus Stahliibacteriota bacterium | reverse complement strand
CGATTCAACATTCTTTCATTCTGGTATTACCGGCCTCGTGAACGCCGTATATAACAAGGGACATCTCACCCTTGTTATCGTTGACAACTATACGACTGCAATGACCGGACATCAGCCGCACCCGGGTACGGGTAAACTCGCCCGCGGAGACAAAGGCATTCGTGTGCCGCCAGAACAAATTGCCCGGGGATGTGGTGTTGAGTGTGTCAACGTTGTGAATCCAGATAACCTCAAAGACGTCGAAGCAGCATTCAAAGAAGCGCTTGCATATGATGGCGTCAGTGTTCTTGTCTTCCGCAGGCCCTGTGCACTCCTTTTGAAACCGAAGACACCCTACTATGTTGATCCTGAACTCTGCAAAGGATGCGAATTGTGCATGCAGATAGGCTGTCCAGCCCTGAGTCTCACGTCGTCTACTGATCGAAAAAAACCTCTCGCCGTCATTGATACAACACTCTGCTTTGGATGTGGTTTGTGTGCACAGGTTTGTACCTGTGATGCGATCGTCCTCTCAGAGATTCCAGGTGCAAAGGAGACGACGTGAAGACGAAAAACATCGTCATCTGCGGTGTTGGTGGACAGGGCATCATACTCGCTTCCAATGTTCTGTGCACGGCGGCATTCATTGAAGGTAACGATGTCAAGAAAAGCGAAGTGCACGGTATGGCGCAACGCGGCGGTAGTGTGATAACACATGTTCGCTTCGCTGAAAAGGTATACTCACCGCTCATAGAAGAAGGCACGGCAGATTTCATCCTCGCGTTTGAGAAACTGGAGGCACTCAGATATCTTCACTACCTGAAACCAAAGGGTATGATCATTGTCAATGACCGTGAGGTCCTGCCGATGAGCGTGCTCGTCGGTGCCGCAGAGTACCCGAAAGACATAGACAAAAAACTCAAACGACGTGGGAACCTACTGTTTGTTGAGGCTGACACGCCTGCATTGGAACTGGGAAATATCAGAACAGTGAATATCATACTGCTCGGTGTGTTATCACAATTTATGGATTTCAAGAAAAAATCCTGGGAACGCGCACTCAAGGAAAACGTGAAGGCAAAATATGTGGACCTCAATATGGCTGCATTTGGAAAAGGAAAGGAGATATCAGTATGACACAAGAGCTCTGGTCTTCATTCGGTATCGCGTTCGCACCAACGAAGAAACTGGAGCGATTCTCTCATGCCCTGGCTGGTGCAACAATATGCCTTTGCGGTATTGCAATCCAGTTTCTCGGATTGTAGACAGAAAACACCAGAAAAATATATTATAGGTGCGCCTCTAGCACGAGTTACATGGCACATATTATAAAAACCAAGGCATTCGTACTCAGAACTCGGCCATTCAAAGAATCAAGCCTCTTTGCCGTTATGTTCACACGCAAGAATGGTAAGGTCGACGTACTGGCGAAAGGTTGCCGACGACCAAAGAGCAAATTGTGTGGAACCCTCGAGGTCTTCAATCTCGATGAAATCATTTACTATAAACGAGAGACGAAAGATGTCTACACACTCAGTGATGCGACAGTTATCGATGATTTTGAAAAAATCCGCTCTAATGTACGGACGGTCAATTCGGCAATGGTCCTCTGTGAATTCTTCACGAAAACCTTGCCGTCAGAAGAACAAAATGAGGAAGCATACACACTACTCCGTACGTTTCTCAACACACTCAGAGAAATAGATCATACGTTCGCAAAGCCGTTGACGTTGTATTATTTGCTCAGGGCACTTTCTGGTGCTGGCGTGCAACCGCATCTTGATAGCTGCGTCACATGTCGCCGCGCAATCAATAGCAACACAAAGAAAATTGATTTTTCCGTAGCGGCTGGCGGCATCGTATGTGAACGCGATTTTGATGATACGGTTGTGTATCTCGACAGGGAAACAGTCAATACCCTGCATCAAATCTATAAAAAAACTGATGTGGACTTGAGGAAAATGCGGTTTGACGAAATTGAAGAGATACTGCCCGACTATCTTTATCATCACCTCAACAACACTGTACTCCATTCACTAAAGCATCTGTGATGAACAACATTCTACTGACAGGACTTCCGCGCATTGGCAAGACAACGGTCATACAAAAAGTCGCGAGGCAGCTGGATGGATGTGCCGGTTTCTACACTCAAGAAATCAAGGAAGGAAATGCCCGCGTTGGCTTCCGGCTTATAACACTTGACGACAAACAGTGTGTTCTGTCGCACAAGAGTGCAAGAAGTCCGTATCGAGTTGGTGAATACTGTGTTAACCGTGATTGTATTGAACGACTCGGTGTGGCGGCGATAGAACATGGTATCAAAAAAAGGTGCACAATAGTTATCGATGAGATTGGCAAAATGGAGTTGTTCTCAGATGTCTTCAAAAACGCTGTCCTGCTGGCACTCGAATCAGGCTCACCTGTTTTGGGAACCATACTGTTGCGTCCTCATCATTTTTGTGACAAAATCAAAAAGAGGGGTGATGTAGAAATCATCGAAGTCACAGAAGAAAACCGTGATAATCTTCCAACCAAGATACTGCAAAGACTGGAATAATAACATGCTTCATCATTCGTCCTACGGTTATCCCCCTCTTGCCTATATGGAGATATACACTCCAATGTCATTGCGAGTTCGCCATGGGCGGACGGGGCAATCCTTTTCTTTTTCAATCACCACAGGTAATAAGCTATGACCTATTCGTAAGATTGTTCCGCATTGAATTATCAATGCGACTCCGTTTTCGCGGGAACGAGAGTTTCTGCGGAAGAATTCACGTGAGACGGAACCACGCTCTGCTAGCGCAGAGCTCGCAATGACACCTAGGAAACAATGGGATCCATTCAACATTGATTCTTATCGCTAGTCAGATGGTCTGATTGTCAACTATGAGACAATAGGATCAAGAGATTACTTCGTAATGACACCGGTACAGGAGTGGAGAGTATTAACGCCTAAAACCTAACGTATCTTAATCAAACGTCCTGATGCGTGGTATTCTGCAGTTTCAAGATAGTAGTAGTACACACCTGTGGCTAGGGCATCGGCGCTGATGCTCACAAATGACCATATAGGTTTCATAAATCTCTCCCCCAAGACTTACGTCTGCATAAAATATACTTAAAATCGATGATTTGTCAAAGGTTTTTTACAGTCAATGTACGCGCGCTAATGTGCCTGTTTCTTTGCTTTACGCAATCCCTTCACGAATACTGATCCAAGAAACGCAACACTAAGCACGAGTACAATCGTTGCACCGCTCGGCAGGTTGAGGATATATGATAGCCATAGCCCGACAACCGCCGAGACAATCGCAGTAATCGTGCTGTACAACATCAACCGGTTGAGACGCATAGTGAATTGCCGCGCAATGACCGCAGGTATAGTAAGCAGCGCAAGCACCAGAATAATGCCGACCACCCGGATCAGTGTAATGACGCTTAGTGCAACAAGACACAGCAGAAGTAAATTGAGTGTCTGTGTTGGCACACCGACGATGAGAGAAAACTCCTCATCAAATGCGAGAGCATGGAACTCCTTATAGAACACGAGCACGGTCACAATGATAATCACATCAAGGATAATCATGATAATAATGTCAGAGACTGGAACCGTGAGGATGGAGCCAAAAAGATAGCCAAAAAGATCAGGCGCATAGCCAGGTGCGAGACCGATACAAAGAATACCAAGTGCCATGCCAACTGCCCATAGCATACCAATTGCAGAATCTTCACTGATCTTTGTTTTCTTGCTTAATACACCAATACCAAATGCAGCCAGTATGCTAAAGGGAATCGCGGTGAGCACTGGATTCACACCGAGGAGGTAGCCAAGACCGATCCCGCCGAACGCCGCGTGTGTTATGCCGCCACTGATGAATACAATCCGCTTGATGACAACAAATGTACCAACAATCCCACATGCAATACTGACAAGAATCGCAGCATACAATGCGTTACGCATGAACTCGAACTGTAGGATATCAATCATTGCTGTCTGACGAAGAACCTTCATTCGTGTCGTGTGATATAAGCTGTACAGGACACTCATAGAGCTCTGCTATTTTGTGCATTCCCTCTTTCTTTGAACCATGATAGAACAGCTGGACGTTAAGGCATGCAATTTTGTCAACATATGTTGAAACAACACCGATATCGTGGGTTACGAGAACAATAGCAATTCGCTTGTTCAGCTCTGCGAGTAATTCATAGAATGATTGCTGCCATTTAGTATCTACACTCGATACTGGTTCATCAAGCAGAAGCAACTGTGGTTCTGTTGCCAGCGCGCGTGCGATGAAAACGCGCTGCCGTTGCCCGCCAGATAAGTGACCGATTGCGGTATCTCTAAAATCACGCATGCCGACATTGTCCAACGCACCACGGGCAATCGCAACATCTTTTTTCGAATAGTGATGCCCAAACCCAGTCCTGCCTAATCTTCCCATGAGCACGACTTCCAGTACACTAATAGGAAAATCAAACTCGGAAACGAGAAGTTGTGGCAAGTAGCCGATTCTTGTGCGCGCGTGCTGCGGCTTCCCATCAAAAACAGTGATCGTGCCTGTCGTTGGTCTAAGCAAACCAAGGATAAGCTTAAGAACAGTCGTTTTACCACCGCCATTCGGTCCGATAATCGTCAAGAAATCTCTCTCATAGAGCGTAAGATTGATATCTTCGAGAACCATGATACCGTCGTACGAGAAATAGACGTGCTGCATGTCAACAATCACATTCTTCATGGTTCATTCCATTGCCGCAGACAATACTCGGACAACCTCCCCGAGGTTCTTCACGTAATCCTTTGCGAGCGGATCAATTGATGTGACCGTTCCACCGATCTCGCGAGCAATCACGTCAGCACTTTTCGTGCTGAATTGAGGAGACACAAAGATGATTCTTATGTTGTGTTCAAGCGCCTTAAGAATGACATACTCCATGTTCCGCGCAGTCGGCTCTTTCCCGTCTGTTTCAATGGAAATCTGCTCGAGACCATAATCTCTCGCAAAATACCGCCATGAAGCATGGTAAACCATAAACTGTCTCTTTTTCTTTTTTTGTAGCATCTGTTCGACTCTGCGGTGAAGACTGTCAAGCTCTGCACAATATGCGTCGCGCTGCGTTCTGTAGTATTGTTCATTGTCTCCATTAATGGCAATCAATGCGTCATATATGTTATTAACCATTATTCTGGTGTTTTGAGGAGAAAGCCATATGTGTGGATCAACGTTGCTCTGCTCGTGCTCATCATCCTGAGATACGGCTATCAGGTCAATTCCTATCGAAGCATCACACACATGCATCGTGCTATTCATGGACAGTATTTTACCAAGCCATGCAATCTCGAACTCGATCGGTGTGCCGACTTTTACATACATGTGCGCTTTGCTGACCTTCATGAGCTGCGCCGGATTCGGTTCATAGGCATGCGGCGACGCGCCTGGTGGTACCATAACCGTAACGCTCACCTTTTCACCACCGACGTTCTCAACAAATTCTTGCAAAGGTACAATACTCACAACGACGTTCAGCTTGTCTGTCGTTGTTTCCCGACCACACTGAACTGTGAAGATAACAAGAAAAATGAGTGTAATATGAAAAATAAGCTTCATAAAATGTCTACGCCCGATACAGGATACATGATGCAGGATACACGATATAGTATCATAGTTATATAGCTCCATATTTTTTATAGTTAGAGGGCTGTTCCAACTATCAAACAATCCAGCAATGCAACTATCCGACAATTGACTCTACAACTGTTGAATTCTTTCACTTTTTGACCCTTGGACTCTGCGACTTTTCGTCCCTTTTGCCCTTTGCGATTTTTGCCCTCCGAGTATCGCGACCAGGAAGTCGCTCCCACAGTTAGACTAGTGATCTCACGCAATTCACAATTCACCATCGGCTATTTAGCTTTCCCCTTTTGCCTTTGCGATTTTTGCCCAAGTCTTTGAGTTGGCTGCAAAAATCAGCATCCCGTTGCGCGTCAGCGCTATCGGGATCCATATCTGTCTTCTTTCATTCTCATTGTATATGGTCGATATCTCTTGTCAAGTCGGTGCAGTCAGTGCTCAAAACCGTGCTCTTTCTTGACTTATCATACTCTGCGGTGTATAATAAACTTGAATTCATATATGAATATAGAACAAATAATCGTCGGCAGTCTTGAAACAAACTGCTATATACTCAAGAAAGACAAAATGGCACTCATTATTGACCCTGGCGATGAGCCGGAGAAAATCCTCAGGGCAGTTACTGAATTAGAAATTGAACTCATCCTTGCCACGCACAAACACTACGACCATATAACGGCCCTGCGTGCAGTCAAGAAAGCAACCAATGCACAGGCAGCAATTCATCCATTGGACTGGACTGAGGATTTCGATTTGAGACTTGCGGATGGACAAATCCTCGATTTCTGCGGAGAACAGATCGCGGTAATCCACACACCAGGACATACGCCTGGCGGCTGTTGTTTTCTCTGGAATGATATTCTTTTTTCAGGTGACACATTGTTTCCTAATGGACCAGGTGCCACTGCGTCTGGTGGAAATGAAAAAGCGATCTACAAAAGCATACGCGAGAAGTTACTCATTCTCCCTGATGCGACAAGGGTGTATCCAGGCCATGGACCATCAACAACAATTGGCAGGGAACGGAGCCTCTATTGATAAAGACACAGTATACAGGTTTCAGCCTGTCGGTATCACGCGAGCATCTCAAGCTCTACTATTTGAAACTTGACCAACACCGGCAAATGATCACGGCACTGATACCAGTTGATGTTTCAATCAGTGAGTTCGTTCCAGAACTAGAACTATTTGACAAAACCATTCGCGAACAGCGCAACAAACGCCACGATACTGTTCTTATTGCATTTCATCAAGCACAACCGCTGGGCTATCTCTTTGCCACGACAAAGGATTGTTGGGTCGGTGAAATTGATGACTGGCTGATCATTGAACCGCGTGAAGTCTACTTATACGATGCATTCACGCATCCTGTGTATCGCGGCAAGCACATCTATGCAACCCTCTTGAATCGTGCGGCAGATTTCTTTAAGCAACGCGGGTATTCACATGCCCTTATCTTTGCCGGTGCACAGAATATGAGTTCGATAAAGGGAATCGAACAGTGTGGCTTCTCAGAGTACGGGTCAGTGCAGCGCCTGAAATTGCTTGGCAGAAATATGTGGGATTTTAGAATCACGAGAAGGTATGTCACATCGCATTTTAAGAATGAAATATGAAAAGTTGAGTCGTTGTCAAACACTCTGGGACCAACTCTTCAGCGACACACCAGACTCCTCGCCGTTTGTGAGTTTTGAATGGTTTGACTGCTTGTCGCGCTTCCTCTTGCATAAGGAACCGGACATAATGCTCTTGTATGACAAAGACACATGTGTTGGTATCATGCCAATACAGATCAACGACACCACAGTTCGCTTCATTGTCGATGAGCGTGTTACTGACCTGACTGGTTTTGTCTATGTACGCGGCTATGAAGACGACATCATCAGAGAACTCGTATCATTTATCAGGCGTGAAAGACTGCATGCGGATCTTTCCCCTCTTGACCAAATAAACCCGCTTGTGCAGCGCTGCACTAATTACCCGCACAGCGTAACGGCTGAGACGGCAGACATGAATCCGCTCCTCAAGCTCCCCGCATCATGGGATGATTACCTCGCCATGCTCACGGCAAAAGTACGTCATGAATTACGAAGGAAGTTGCGAAAGGGACAAGCCGTCCGGTTGGAGACGTGCACACCCGATGCCATCGAGTCCCTTTTTGAACTCATGATACGGGATGCGCACAAGCGACAATTTCTTACGCTAGACATGCAAGCATTCTTCACGGCAATCGCAACGTGTTTTTTTGAAAAAGGTTGGCTCAGACTCCGCACTGCATGCATCGATGGCGAACCTATTGCTACACTATTTGCTTTCTCTTTTCACAAACGTATCTATCTGTATAATATGGGGATCAATCCAAGGTACACACATCTATCACCCGGTATCATAGCGATAGGTTTAGACATTAAAGATGCAATCACAGAAAGAGATAGGTACTATGATTTTCTACGAGGCGATGAGGAATATAAGTTCCGCTTTGGTGCGCGCAAGCAACATACGGTAAGGTTACGGGTATGAGAATTTGTGTCGTATCGTACCATTCTTCTCCGCTCGAACCAATCGGCGCAGGAAGTTCTGGCGGGATGAATGTTTTTACTTCCAACCTGTACGCCAGGCTCGCCCGTTTCTGCACAGTTGATATCTTCACCTACGGTAAGAGCGCACGTGTGACGTTTCATGACAATGTTAATATATACTATATCGACAAAAAGAATCTTGTGGAGTTTGCCGATGAGGTCATGCAGCATCATGTCTTGCTGCGTTACGATATCATACATACGCATTACTGGCTCTCAGGCATTATCGGGCTCCATCTGAAAAAAGCTGCCAAGATTCCATGGGTACATACATTCCACACAATTGAAACATTCAAGACAATCAAAAAGAACAAAGTGCGAATAGAAATAGAAGAAGAGATTATGCGGTCGTGCGATATCATCTTATCCCCAACGACCAAAGAAAAACGTGCGCTTGCGACACACACTCCTCGAGCACAGGTCATCGCGATTCCGCACGGAGTCGATACCACACGATTCACGGCACGCGTTGATGGTAGCTCAAATCTCCTCTATGTCGGACGTATCGATCCAATAAAGGGTCTTGAATTGCTTATCGATGCACTGCGTTTACTTAACAATAACTTGCGTCTCGATATTGTCGGTGGACCATCGCAGAAGCAAGGTGATCTTGAGAGTATCAAATCATATGCAAAAGGCCTGCGTATCAGTTTTACTGGTCCGGTCAGTCACGACGAGCTGACCCACTACTATGAGCACGCGGCAATGGTCATTCTACCATCATACTACGAATCTTTCGGTCTTGTTGCGCTTGAAGCAATGGCTTCTGCGCGTCCGGTTATCGGTTTTGAAGACACTGGATTATCCGAGACAGTTGGCAACCGTGCCGGGATACTCGTTGAACGGAATACCCGTGAGCTCGCCCGTGCTATTGCATTTCTCATTAGTAACAAAACAACCAGGTACGATCTTGGCAACCATGGTAGCAAGGTTGTCAAAAACTATGACTGGTCACGCATTGCGCGTGTATATCTAAAGACCTATGAAGAAATCGCAAAAAACTAGACTCATCATCATGGCTCACCCTGATGACCCTGAGCTCTCCTCTGGGGGCACGATTGCCCAGTGGACACAGGAAGGGAATGTTCACTACATCATTGTGTCATGTGGTGAGAAAGGAACCTGGAACAGGAATGCATTACCATTCATGGTGGCAGAAACACGTGAGAAAGAGGCGCGAAGTGCTGCCCGGTTTCTTGGTGTCAAGAAGGTCATTTTCTTGCGTAAACCAGACGGCGCAGTTGATGCAGAAGGGTGTTTGAAAATAGAACTCGCCGTACTCATAAGACACCTGAAACCGTATACAATCGTGACGAATGATCCATGGTACCGTATGTTTCATCCGGACCACCGGGCAACCGGTCAGGCAGTGATCCAAGCAATCATGATTGCGCGTGATTGGCACTTCTGTTTATCTCTTGCTGAAATTGGGTTGAAACCACACCGACCACGAGAATTACTATTGACACCTACTGATAAGGCGACATTCATCAATGACATCACGACAACCTATGCCAAGAAAATGAAAGCAATCAAACGCCATAAGAGCCAACTCAAACTCCTCCCCCATTGGGAAAAACGTATTACGCGATACGTAATGGATTACGGGAAAAGAATCAACGTTACCTATGCCGAGGGGTTTCACAAAATGCGGCTGTAACTATCCTACAAAACCTCCTCGATAATCCCACCACCGACTACAATGGTACCTTGATAAAAAACAACTGATTGACCTGGCGTCGGCGCAAGCTGAGCTTTTCTGAAGGTAACGTTCACCTTATTGTTAGATAGCGGTTCAACAGACGCTTCTGTCAACGGTGCTACGTAGCGTGGTTTCGCCGTCACCTCAATGGTTTTCTCAAGTGTATCGAACGGTATGAAGTGCACGTCAGCCGCAATGAGCTGTGTGTGGTATACATCATCCTTGTCACCAACATATAGTGCGTTCTGCTCCAGGTCAATCTTTGTAATGTAGTATGGTTTGCTGCGGCTCAGCCCAATCCCTCGGCGCTGACCACACGTGTAGCCGATAATCCCTTCATGTTCACCGATAACGTGACCATTCTTGTAAAGAATCGGACCGGGACGCTGTGTTACGTATTTCTTGAGGAACAGTACATAATCGTTATCTGGGATGAAACAAGCATCCTGGCTTTTTGTGCGGCGCGCTGTCGGAAGTCCAAATTCATGCGCGAGGGTGCGCGTCTGTGCCTTTGTGTACTGTCCCATGGGGAGGAGTGCTCGAGCCAGCTGCTGTTGACTCAACCGGTAGAGAAAGTACGATTGTTCGTTCTTATCTCTGCCCCGTTTTAAGAAAAACCTCCCTTTCTCTTCACAAATAACTGCATAGTGACCTGTCGCAATTTTTGAGAATCCCCGACTTTCTGCGATTTTCATGAAGGCACCGAATTTAATGCATTCATTGCAGAGAATACACGGATTTGGCGTCCTGCCCTGAGTATACTCGTTTATGAAATCCTGGATGATTTTGCTACGGAATTCTTCCGTCAGGTCAATGCGGTGGAATGGTATGTTTAGCCTCTCGGCAGAGGCCTTAGCGCACTGAATTGCATCATCCGTAACGCCCTCGAACACCATGATCGCGCCCTCAACCTGGTGACCTGTTCGTTTCAGTACTGCCGCAGCGGTTGCAGAATCAACACCACCACTCAGTGCCACGAGGACCTTTTCCATGTTCTTCCTGGACAATAGCTGCCTGAATAGGACGCTATTGCGTCATTGGTGACATCTTCCGTAATTCAGCGACAATCTTTGGAAACACATCTTTAACATAATCGATGTCTTGTTCTGTTGTTAACCTGCCGACTGTCATCCGGAGTGAACCATGAACCTCTTCCCGAGAAATACCGAGAGCAACGAGCACGTGCGAAGGCTCCAGAGAACCTGATGAACATGCTGAGCCTGTTGCCGCTTCGATGCCGAGCGCATCAAGCTTGAGCAACATTGATTCGCCTTCCTCATACTTAACTATCATGTGACAATTATTTGGCAACCGATTTTCAGGATGTCCATTGAATCGTACATCCTTCACTTTTCCCTGGATTGCGTGAATAAGTTTGTCGCGAAGGTGTCGTGCATGCTGCACACGTTGACTCCTCTCCTTAACTGTCAATGCAACTGCCTTGGCACAACCAACAATCCCCGGCACGTTGTGTGTTGATGCACGCCTATTCGATTCCTGACCACCACCGTGTATCAGCGGCACGATTCTCGTTCCTTTTTTGACATACAGCACGCCGACGCCTTTCGGACCATAGAATTTGTGTGCTGAAAGTGTGAGTAAATCCACGCCAATCTGATTCACGTTGATATCCAGTGCGCCAAATGACTGGACAGCATCGGTATGCATATGCACACCTTTTTCTCTGCATGTCGAACTGATCTCCGCAATCGGCTCAATCGTTCCAACCTCATTATTCGCATGCATGATGGAAACCAGTATTGTTTTGCTCGTGATCGCCTTCTCGACATCATCGGGGTCAACCACACCATACCCATCAACCGGCACGCACGTCACCTCGAAACCCTGTTGTTGCAGGAAATGACAGGGTTCAAGGACTGCATGATGCTCAATAGTCGATGTAATAATGTGATTCCCCTTTTCTTTGAGTGCATAGGCAACACCTTTGATCGCGCAGTTATCTGATTCTGATCCACCTGATGTGAATACGATTTCTTCGGGGTCAGCGCCGAGTGCCTGTGCAACGGTATGCCGTGATGCGTCAAGCGCCTCCTGCGCACGTCGGCCAGCCGCGTGCAGACTCATCGGGTTGCCGAAGGTCTCTGAAAAGTACGGTTGCATAGCAGCGAGGACCTCAGGATGTGTTGGTGTTGTTGCCGCGTAGTCTAAGTAAATGCGTCGCATGTTATGTTCCTGAGCTATTATAGGGAATGAAATTTCGGAGTCAAGTGCTGCCCATTGCTTACTTGACTTACCGACGTATTTCTGCTAATATGATGTATGAAGCTACCCAGGGGAAGACCGCTTCTCGAGAACACACGATTGGAATTCATCAATCTTGACAACGTATTGAGCGCTGCAAAGCGGGAACGGGCACACCGTATTACCGGCTATATTTCCATAATTTACCATGACACGGTTGAACTCATCTTCTTGCGCCAGGGTGAACCGTTCAACGCAGGACGCATCACGCGTAAGGAACGGAAAATCGTGCCAATTAGTGAAGTGATTGATAAAGCGAAGAATGCGAAAACAGGATTCCTGTCTGAATATGCAACTGACGATATCATCATAAGCCTCATCATTTCGACGATCACGATCGAACCGATCAAGGCGAACATCAATTTTACACGTCTACAGCCGAAGGTGTTCATTGACAGACTGAAAACGACTAAATTCAATGGCTTCATCTGGGTGCGACGCGGTATTGAAGAATCATATATTCATTTTGAAAGCGGTACTATTACCGGTTGTTATATTACCGGGAGTAGGAAGAAATCGACAGACGACGCGATCATGCCACTCTTGATGAAACCAGACACTACATTCTCCATCTTTGACCGTATCGCTGATACGGCAACAGTGCAGGCAACTCCTGCTCAAGTTGACATGTTCTGCAAAATCTTCTCCCAGTTGCTTGAGAGTTATGCGCAACCGCTTGGCGAAAGCCTTGTTCTAAAAACATTCATGCTCACAAAATCTACGGTCAAGGGTGAGTATCCGTTCATCGACCAGATTAAGATAGAATCTGACCTGACGATGAGTGGAAAGATCGTCGTTGAACCAAAACCGTTCGCACAAGCTATGGCGAAGTGGCTTGATCTTCTTTTCGAATCACTTGCGACATTTCTCGGAAAGGAAAGCGAGATAATTGCCAAGAAAGTGCTCAATGACTACCGTTTCGCACTTAAATCTATGCACTTTTTTGACTACACAAAATTGAAAATGTAATGCCCCTCTTCCTTGTGGCAACCCCAATCGGCAATCTCAATGATATCACGATACGGGCAATCAGTGTTCTTGAAGACGTTGATGTCATCGCCTGCGAAGACACCCGCCGGACAAGAATACTGCTCAATAAACATGGCATCAACAAGAAACTCATCTCATACCATGAACACAATGAGAAAAAGAGGTTATCGCAGCTTATGCACCTCCTCAAAGAGGGTACGAGTATTGCCCTTGTCAGTAATGCCGGTACGCCGCTCATATCTGATCCCGGGTATCTTCTCGTCAGAGAATCTTTGAAACAAGGTATCGAGGTTCGTGCTATACCTGGCGTTTCAGCGCTCACCACTGCGCTTGCGCTGAGCGGCCTCCCGCCTGACCGCTTTGTTTTCGAAGGTTTTCTACCAAAGAAAGCCGGTCGCCGCAACAAGGTTCTCGAATCTCTCAAAGATGAAAAAAGAACAACCATCATATATGAATCTCCTGTACGTATTAAGAAGCTTCTCAATGAGTTGCTTGTGACAGTCGGTGACCGTAATATCGCGGTTTGTCGCGAAATGACGAAATACTATGAAGAGGTACACCGAGGAAAAATCAGCGATGTGATATCACGTATCAAGACAACAAAAGGTGAATTCACTATCGTGCTCGAGGGGAATCGATGAACGCGCTCAAGAATCTGGGACGAACATTCATCGTACTGCCAATAGTAAGAATACTTATCCTCTTCAAGATCCCGCCCAATGTTATCACGTTTGTCGGCCTCATTTTTGCAGCGGTGTCAGCCATCTTTTACTGGCACGGTGTTTTCTGGGCAGGCGCAGTGTTTCTCCTGCTGTGCGGGCTCTTTGACACCTTTGATGGAGAAATTGCTCGGCAGACACAGCAAGTGAGCAATATCGGGGGTTTCCTCGATTCAACAGTTGACCGCATTAACGAATTTATGGTCTATTTCGGGCTCTTCGGCTATTACTATACTCATGAGCGCTACGCCCTTGTCTGGCTTTTTCTTGCTCTGTTCGGATCCATGATGGTCAGTTACACCCGAGCACGCGGTGAAGCGTTAGGCATCTCTCCGCAAGTTGGTATCTTTGAAAGACTTACACGATTTACCCTTCTTGTTATTGGATCGGTGTTCGGTCCGCATATTGTTATCTATGTACTTGTGATCCTTGCGGTTGGTACTATTCAGACGATGATACAACGCATCATTTTCACGCACGTAAAATCCTCCCAACGTTGAAAAAAACTCGAACCACATCCAATGAGAACACCGCAGAGAAAGTTTTGCTCGTCGGTGTGACGCAGACACAAAAGGAACGGTGGCTACTTGCACAATCACTTGAGGAACTCGCGAATCTTACCGCAACTGCTGGCGGTGAGGTTATTGAAACATTTGTGCAGATCAAAAGTCGATTTGATCCCGCAACACTTATTGGCACAGGCAAGGCACGAGAACTTGCTGAAATCTGTCAGACATTTGACATCGATCTCATCATCTTTGATAAAGAGCTGTCTGCTGCGCAAATCAGGAATATCGAAAAGATCACTGGTGTGCGTATTATTGACAGAACTACCCTCATCCTCGACATCTTCTCCATGCATGCGCGCACCAAAGAAGCCAAATTACAGGTTGAGCTCGCCCAGCTGGAATACCGGTTACCTCGGCTTGTTGGTTTCGGGATTGAATACTCCCGGCTTGGTGGCGGTATTGGCACACGTGGCCCTGGTGAAAAGAAACTGGAAGTCGACCGCCGTCGAATACAGCAACGTATTTCGACGTTGAAACGGGTGCTGAAGAAAATCGAACGGACGAAGCAGGTGCAGAGAAAAGGTAGAAAGAACATACCCAAGATATGCGTTGTTGGCTACACCAATGCAGGCAAATCATCGCTCGTGAACGCACTCACCAAGGCGCAACTCGTCACATCCGACAAGCTCTTTTCGACCCTTGATTCCAATACGTCTGTTTTATTTGTACCACCGCGACACAAAATGCTTATCAGCGATATTGTCGGATTTCTCAAGAATCTGCCTCATGATCTCATTGCTTCTTTTCACGCGACACTTGCAGAAGTTATGGAAGCGGACATGCTCATTCACATTGTAGACGCGACTGCCGAAGATGCTGAGATGAAAATCCTCACGGTGAACAATGTTCTTGAAGAAATGGATGCACACAAAACACCAGCGCTTCTTGTCTTCAACAAAATCGACCGTTTGTTCGAGGAAGAACAGCAAAGGCTCACAGAAAAATATCCCAACGCACTCTTCGTCGCTGCAAAAACAGGAAAAGGATGTTATGACCTCAAACAGCATTTGAAAAACTTTTTTTTCAAGAAACCTTGATTATTTTCTTTTCTGTATTATAATCTGCTGTGACTGATTATCTCGACGAAATCACTGGACAAAATACCGCCAAACGTTTCATTCGCGCGGCGCTCAACAAAGGCAATCTGTACAATTTTCTCTTTGTGGGTCCACGTGGTGTCGGGAAGCGAACATTCGGTTTCACTCTCGCAAAAACATTGGGATGCCCTCCGAGCTCGACGAACTTCATGTTGATTGGACCCATACCTTCACGAATCAAGGACAAAGAAGAAAAAATATACGAATACACCTGCCAGTATTTGCCTGAAAATGCACTAGTCGAACTGGAGGACCGCAGTGCTATCCTCATCGAGCAGATCAGGCATGTAATCCAAAGACTGATGCACATGCCGGAGAAAGGCGCAAAACGTGTCGTGCTCATTCTCGAAGCCGACTGGATGACTGATGAAGCGGCAAACTGTTTTCTCAAAACACTGGAAGAACCACCGCTCGATACCTTTTTTGTGCTAACATCCTCACGACCAGATTATTTGCTGCCAACCATTCGTTCACGGTGCAGAACCGTACCATTTAGCTATTTGCGAGAAGAACAGGTTAAGACGGTCGTCTTCGACGGGAACGATGATTATCTCCTGGGAAGTCCAGGAGAAATGCTCGTCCTGCGGGATCGCCAGCTCACAGAGAATGTCTATCCCTTGTTCAAGAAATGTCCGCTCGACCCAGAAACAGCTGTTTCAACGACATTCGAGTATGAACGAAAAAAAGTCATCGATCTTTTCTATCCGTTGCTTTTACTATACCGTCTTGCTTTCTACAGAAAAATCGGACAGGGTAACACAATTCAGATCAATGATGCAATCGCACAAAAAAGTGAACTGCCATTACAGACCATAGTCGATGCACTCGTTTTGTTAAACAAAAGTATCAATGCACTTGATAGGAACCCGAACCGTCTGCTACTCCTCTTCAATGTCTTAGTAAAACTACCGTAAGCCGGTGAAATTCATCTGTAATGGCATGCTCGGCAAGCTCTGTAAACTACTCAGAACGTGTGGCATAGATGCTTCTTATTCAAATGAGGGCATGGCAATACTCCTTGATGCTCGCAGAGAGCAACGTGTGATACTGACACGCAACACGCACCTCAGAGATAAAAAAGATGTTTGCTTTCTTGAACTTTCTGATCCGAGAGAACAACTGGAAAATGTCATCGAGCACTTCAAATTGCGTAAAGAAATACATCTCTTTTCACGGTGCATTGAATGTAATGCTGAACTCGAATCTGTAAGCAAGACATCGGTCAAAGGCAAAGTACCATATTTTACGTATAAGAATTTTCAACAGTTTGCGCAATGTCCACAATGTGGCAGAGTCTACTGGAAAGGAAGCCATTACAAAAAGATGCTTGAGGAAATCAAATATGTAATCAAACAAGAGAATAGCAAATGAGTGTTCCTACAGATATCGATACTGTTAGTCTGACGTCGTACGTTATAAGGCATGACCGCCAGCTCCGTAAGAGGACGGGATGAATCTATAGAAAAAGCATGATAAATGATTTCCTCTCTTCACTATCAATATCAGGTCAGGCGTTGAAGATGCTCTTACGGGGCCCGTATGGTAATAAGGCATGGTCACATGGAGAAAAAAACAACAAACGAAAAACATTGAACCATACCAGTGGCTACGCCCTTAAACAAGCAACCAGAACATACATATATATATTGACGCTGTGCCTTTTCACTGTCTTGCTCATATCAGGCTGTATGCCCTACACGCGTGGGATTATGAAACATAATCTCGTTCGCGTCGCTGTTGTGTGCGGTGTAGACGACGTCACAATCAGTGGAACCCAACGAGGGAAACTGTACAACGATTACCGCGTCAATCTCAAACATACGTTCCCTCTGTTCTTTGGTCCACACAGTGGAACCGTCACGGTGAATGGTGTACAGTACCGCGGTAATATTGAAATGAGGAAAACAGGTGGCAGAATATGGGTTATCAATGTGGTGAATGTCGAAGATTATCTCAAAGGTGTTGTTCCCTGTGAGATAGGCGGCCTTTCTGAGGATCTTATCGAGGCGGCAAAAGCGCAAGCAGTGGCAGCACGCACGTATGCCTACGCACATATCAACCAATATGATCACCTCGGTTTTGACCTCTATGCGACGATTCAAGACCAAGTGTACAAGGGTATCAGTGCTGAACGCGATGTAACAAACCGTGCAATACAAAAGACAGCAGGAGAAATAATGACCTACCGGAACCAACCCATCGAGGCAAAATACCATTCTACATGCGGTGGTCGGACCGCTGATTTCAACGATGCGTGGCAAGGAAAAGCACCACCATACTTAAGAAGCATACGGTGCACGTACTGTGAAAAAAGCCCGCACTACACATGGAATAGCGAATTGCCAAAAACACAGTTCTACCAGAACCTACGAAATCGCCTCAAGATAATCGGTCACGCAATTCCGGAGAGCGAACGTATTAAACGAATCCGGCTGAAGATAAACAAACGCAGCAAACGAGTGAGGGAAATGATAGTGGAAACGGAAAACAATCACTATACAATCCCTGGCTACCACATACGAAAAGCACTTGCATATATAGGTAACCCAGCAGGTTTGCTTAAATCGAACTACATCACCATTAGATCAAAAGGTGCGACGGTTATTGTAGAAGGCAGGGGTTTTGGTCATGGTGTCGGCATGTGTCAGTTTGGCGCCATTGAACAGGCACGGCAAGGCAAGAGCTATAGAGATATTCTCCGCTATTACTACCGCGGCGCAAGACTAAAAAGAATCAGATGACACAGGATGCGCGATATGAAGACCGTACTCGTTGATCGTAAGTCGTACTCGTAAAACGAGTGTCACCGGATACGATTACGAACGACGAATCACGAGTACGAAAATCCCTTCTGCCTTGTTGATTCGCGTCCATTCGCGTTTTCCCGTAATTGCAAGCTCCATCAGGAGCGATACTGTGCCAATTCTAACCAAATCTGCGATTCGGCTATAGAATTGCGCATCTCCGCAGAGTCACGTTGACTCTACGAGAGTCTACGGACCCGTTGCGCGAAGCGCTGTCGGGACGAATGAAATGATCCTGCGAGTTCATAAGGACGATCCTGCAAACGTAGTGATTCTACATTCGTTTGCTTTTTCCCTTTACCTTTTGCCTTTTTCCTTTTGACTTTTGCCTTTCCCTGTATATTCCCTCTTGACAAATGGAGAATTTTGTATAAAATTCTATCAGAAGTGTAAAAGGAGGAATAATGAAAAAATTTTTAGTCTTTGGTTTGGTAATTGCAGTATTCTTTGTTGCCTGTGACCTTGCGTCAGAGTCAATTGAGAAGCGCGCTGATATTGAACTCGTCTACATGAATCCGATGGCATTGGTGACCTATGAGACTGACACGTTACATTACGGTGAAATTGAAAAAACAGGATTCATCGCGATGAATTCAGTTGATGCAACCATTATCAAATTTGTCTGGGAATACTATGATGCAAATGATGTTCTGTTCTTTGGGCCATTTGAAACTCACATATATCTCAAGGTTCCTGGCCGGCTCAACCGTGGTGATGAATGTGAGTGCGATACCACCTACATTCTGAAAATACCGCTTCCAATTGATACGGTACGCTCGTATGCATTAGGAAACGGTATTTATGACGCCTACTGTACATTCCGGTTCATTGCCCGGGATGATTATGGATGGGATTCGCGGGACACGGTCGAGGCGAATTTCGGCTTCCATGTAACACCTTCAAAATAGAAATTTCACAGAATAAAAAAGGGGACAGTCCCCCTAATTAAAGGGGACTGTCCCCTTTTTTTTGTTTACACCCGGAATACTTTCTTGAGCGCCTGTTCTATGATATCAATACCTACATGTAATTCATTCTCGCTAAGAATGAGTGCAGGAATAAGCCGTATCGTTGATGCACCAGCACCAAGCAAGAGTAATCCGTGTTTGAATGCTTCATAGACAACTGCATTCCGACGGTCTGTGACTGGTCGCTTGCTCTTCTTGTCAGCAACAAGCTCAATACCGATCATCAAACCCTTGCCGCGTACGTCGCCAACAAATTCATATTTCTTTTCCAATTCGTGTAGCCGTTTAAGGGCAATCCTCCCGAGATACGCAGCATTTTCAATGAGCTCATTTTCCAGCAGTTCGATCGTCTTGAGCGCAACCGCGCATCCTATGGGATTTCCACCGAATGTTGATGCATGTGAACCAGGCTGCCAATCCATGATGCCGGGTCGTGCAACACACGCACTCAGTGGCATCCCAGAAGCAACCCCCTTTGCGATACAGTATATATCAGCCTTCGTGTTGAAATGCTCGATCGCGAACATGCGTCCAGTTCTTCCCATGCCGGATTGTACTTCATCATCAACGAGTAATATGTCATACTTATTACACAATTTTCGCAGTGCCAGCAAATAGCCTTTCGGCGGCACAATATAACCACCTTCGCCTTGTACCGGTTCGACAAAAATCGCACAGACATCTTCCGGTGATACAACTTTTTTAAAGATAACATCATCAATATAATCAACGCAGGCAAATTTGCACGACGGATATTCAAGATTGAATACACAACGATAACAGTATGCATAGGGCACATGGGTTACTGATGGCAACATCGGTGCGAAATATCGCTTCTGAATCGATTTCGATGCCGTCAGTGAAAGAGCTCCAAAGGTTCTTCCATGAAAAGCACCAGTGAATGCAACAAAACGCGGCCTGCGCGTGTGGTAACGCGCTAACTTCATTGCGCATTCGACAGACTCGGCACCAGAATTACCGAAAAAGACCTTCTTATTCTTGGCGCCAGGTACGATCTCAGCAAGCTTTTCTGCGATCTTTGTTTGAACGTCGTAATAAAAGTCTGTGCCCGACATATGAATGAACTTCGCAGCCTGTCTCTTGATAACATCAACGATTGCCGGATGCGAGTGACCAGTTGAGGTAACGCCGATGCCCGCGGAGAAGTCAAGAAACGTATTGCCATCAATATCAGTGACCCACACCCCAGTACCTTTTTTGATCACGAGTGGATATGCTCGGGTATACGATGGTGAAACATATTTGTTATCGCGACGCAAAACCGTCTTTGCCTTTGGACCGGGTAATTTAGTTCTGATTATTGGTTTTCTTACCTTTTTCTTCCTCATATTCACCTTTCACATCTTAGAAGTAACAGAGTGCCAGTGTTACAGAGTGCAAAAGCAACAGAGTGTACTTCTGTTCCCTTTCACTCTTCTACTTTGGGACTCTTTGACTTCTCTTTATTCCCACGTATCTATCTGTGCCTTCTGAAGCGAACCTGAATAGTCAATGTATATCGTCTTGGTCTCAGTGAAAATCTCATAGGCAGTCCAACCGCCTTCACGATGTCCGTTTCCTGTGTTCTTCATACCGCCAAATGGCAGATGACATTCAGCACCAATGGTTGGGGCATTGACATACACAATACCTGTCTCGGCGAACTCAACAGCTTGATGTGCCTTATTCAAATCATTTGTGTAGATACTGGATGAGAGACCGAATTCTGTATTGTTGAGTATGCCCACTGCTTCCTTGAAATCCTTTGCCTTAAGAACAGATAACACCGGGCCAAAGATTTCTTCCTGAGCAATTCTCATTGTCGGAAGCACATCAGCAAAAATCGCCGGTCTATAGAACCATCCCTTGGCACACTCACCCTCTTGATAGAACTCACCGCCAGTTACGAGCTTTGCGCCCTCTTTCTTACCGATCTCAATATACGCATGAACTGACTCTCGTTGTGATTCACTCACACACGGACCAACATCAACATCTTCATTCAATCCGTTGCCAAGCTTCAATCCTTCAACCCTCTGCTTGAGCATATCGATGAATTTGTCATAGATTGGTGCTTCTAGAATGAGACGGGACGTCGCTGTACATCGCTGACCTGTTGTACCATACGCACCCCACAATACTCCCTCAAGGGCAAGCTCTAAATCTGCATCTCTGAGCACAATTTGTCCATTCTTTCCACCTAATTCAAGCGAACAGCGTTTGAGTGTTTTCCCGCATACTTCACCGATTCTCCTACCAATATCGCTTGAGCCGGTAAATGAAACACCTACTATGTCACGATGGTCTAGAATGCCTTCTCCGATTTCGCTGCCACCACCGTAGACAACATTGAGAACGCCATCAGGAACACCAGCTTCCTGCAATATCGACGCCAACTCACCGACACAAGCAGGTGTATAGGTAGCGGGCTTTATGACCGCGGTATTGCCACTCAAGAGGCAGGGGAATATCTTCCACGAAGGAATAGCTATAGGAAAATTCCATGGTGTGATCAAACCCCACACACCAAGCGGTTCGCGCGTTGTCATACATGATTTGTTCGGCAATTCCGAGTGCAGTGTGTATCCTGCAAAATGCCGACCTTCGAGTCCAGCATACAGTGCTGTGTCTATGCCTTCCTGTGTG
>DAOVBK010000096.1 GCA_030670605.1 Candidatus Stahliibacteriota bacterium | reverse complement strand
TTCCTTTCCTCCACCCGTAATTATAAACTCGTCTTGCTACATGTCAATGATCAATCAGAAATAAGCTTTCTATTTCTCAAATTTCTGACAGTCCGGGCAGAAATAGCATGTTCCACCCAGGTACTGTATTTTCTTAATTTTTGTGCCACACGCAGGACAAGGTTTTCCAGCTGAATTTTTGTCCATAAGACGAACATACGTGCCTGGACTACCGTATAGGTCATATTCATCATACCGCCCGCCTTTCTTGATAACCTCATTAACCGTCTTCTTTATTGCACTGTAGAGCTTCTTCCTTTCGGGTTTTGTCAATGTATCAACTGGATGCCGTGGATGAAGACGAGCTTTGAACAAAATATCCTGGGCAATTGCATTGCCCAATCCCGGGATGAGCTGATCCTGGGTAAGAAGCCCTTTTGCGCTCTTCTTTTCGGTAAGACCATCAATCAACCCGTTGAAGTAATTAAAGGTGAATGCATCATCAACCGGCGTTAGCTTCATGCCCTTTATGTATTTCCGGTTTTTCTCCTCGTCCTTTTTGTACAGTTCATACGCTCCCCACATTTGGGTTATTGCGGTCAGAAAAGAATTGTCGGTGAAGGTTATGTACAGATGATATTTCTTTAGCACCTCTGAGCCAACAGGATGAAAGAGGACCTTGCCTCCACATTCACCGAGCACTAACACATATCCGGGATCGAGCGAGAGCAACAACCATCTCCCCTTGACGTAGGCTCCTCCAATTTTCTTGCCTCTTGTCAGTTTCTCAAACTCAGCATGTTTGCGGTTATACCGTACGAACTTGTGGGGCGAGTTTCCGAGCAACCCTTTCTTTATTACCTTTCCTTTCAATGTATGATTCATTTGTTTCGCTAACGTCACCATCTCAGGTAATTCAAACATATCTCACCTTACCTTTTTGTCTTAGATTCGCGTCAATCTGCCTTTCTTACATCATCGTAATCGAAGGCATCGAGACAAATATCACTGAAATCAAACATTCATCGCCGCAATCGACGATACGAAGTATCGTGCAATCGAAGGTACGTCAGTACCTATTCGCGTCCTATCTTTCCATTTTCACTTCACTACCGGCAGAGTAATATTCGAAGCGTACTGACGGTTACGGAACAACGTAATGGTCGGTGCAGGTGTTTCCTCCGGCAACTCATCCCAATTAGCATTTGCACAGGTGATGGTAACGCGAATGCGATGGCCTTTGTTGAATATATTGGCAGTCGGCATCAGGTCAAAACGAAGTGTCATAATCTCACCCTGTGGAATTGGTGTAATGTCTTTTTTGAAATGACGGTGAAATGGCAGTCCGAGATTGTCAAAAGGCGGTTCGGATTCGAGCCTATGGCAAGCCTTGAGAACTCCATCCGTGATGTAATGCGACTTTCCTTGTTTATCTACTTCTTCCAGATACACATAGAAGTTCCCCTCCTGTCCCGTGGATTTGACATAAAGCGTGACAACTGGGTGGCCAAGCACAGTGATATCTTCCTCAAACAGAGGTGTGGTATACGTTAGTCCTTTTGCATCATTGGACGTCATATCTGGGTCTTCCCGGCCACGGTTCGGACCACGCGGACCAGTAAACTTGCCGACCGTGGTGGTGTAATCGACCGTATATGTATCCTCTCCTTTATCACTTTGTGGAATATCAACCGTTAGAACACCATCATTCATTGATGAAATACTCCCGCTCAAACCATCAGCAAAGTAATGAATGACAGGCCGAGCACCTGGCAAAGGCCACGTATCAGCAGTATGCCATGTCCATGTGTCGGGTTCGTTCATTATTGCATACTGTATTCGTGGCTCGTCCATTATTCCATTATCAATACCCTTGAGCCAATAATCGAACCAACGCAGACGCTCAATACGATAGAGTTTGTAGCGTTCCTCTTGTTTAACAGGATCATAATCGCTATGTGCCCATGGACCAATGGTTATCTTCTGTGGATTCTCAAGGTTCACAAACCACTGCATTGCATCACGTATGTACGGATCAAACCATCCAGCCCACTGATATATGGGAATCCCAGAGTTGCTGACCGCCTGAACATGAGTTGCCATGTTATTGAGGACCCAGGGCTTGAGTTCATCCAGTTCACTATCACGGTTGGGAACCTTTGCCAAGTCGAAAGGATCTATATTCCCCTTGTGCTCTTCCTTCGCTTCTGCAAGCATACTGCCAGAAACATCCTCATCCACCGGAGCAACTGGTGCCTCTGCCTCCTGTGCTTTGAATGAAGCACTCACAACTTCTAACATCCTTCTCCGGAATACACCACCAGGATAGATCAGTTGATACAAATCGAATCCTGCCATAGAAGGAAAAATCGCTTTGAGACGCGGTGGCGCGTGACCGGCGATATGAAAATGCATATTACCGCTGTATGAATGCCCCTCCATACCAATATTCCCATCACACCATGGCTGGGAAGCAATCCACTCGGTGATTTCATAACCATATTTCCCTTCTTCCCAATTCACCGGATTCGTCAATCGACCATATGATGCTCCCTTTCCCCGTGCATCTACGACAACGATTATATAACCATGACGTATCAACATCTGAAGCGATTGCGACCTACCGACCAGCGATATCACTTTTTCATCCTCAATTTCAGCCCGGACATATGCATAGTAATTCCAAATTGCAGGTAGAGGTTTCGCTACAGGCTTTCCGTTTTCAGCAGGTCGTATGATATCCATTGCTAGTTTCACGCCATCAGACATTTCAAGATATTGTGACGTGCGTACCCATTCATTATACACTGGTTCAGAATAGCCTTCGTACTGACCGAACCTGGATGTACGCGCGCCAATCCTTTTTGGCGGCTGCGCTCGCACCATAGTACACAAAATAAACATAGACACGATGATTACAAAACCGATTATCCTCATATACTCATTCCTTTCAAATGAAATAGAAAAATGCCACCATTTTCTCACGAATGCAAACTGCGACGTCCGAATACAAATGAGTTTCAGCATCTTGATCCTGGCCGTTAGACTGAGCTCACGCCGAAGCTAACTGGCCATACTTACCTGGCATCCTGCTATCCTGATACCCTGATTTTCTGATAGCCCACTTTGTATCCCGCATCTCACATCTCCTATCCTGTATCACTTTTGGACTCTGTGACTTTTGGACTTCTTGCTCTGTTTCCAGTACCAGTATTTGTCGTAGAGTCTCTTCTCGTCAAGCCAGCCTGCCTTTCCCTTCCCTGTCTTGCTGTAGTATTCATACAGGAATGTCGGTTTACCTACTCTCTTGAGTATTTCAAGATTCTCTGCAATAACACCACTGTTGTCCTGCCATATGATAATCGCAGAATCGCATGCTTTGATCATATTGTGTTCTCTTTCTGAGACGTTGTTTCCGTACTGCTTCGTTTTCCAGTCGCCTGCATTATACCGTATGCTCTTTGCATGCCCGACAACCACGTTTTTGTATTTCTTTGACTTCAGGTAGTCCTGAAAGAGCTTGCATGAACCGGGTACTTCGCCGACAATGATCTTCATTTTACGGTCAATTGCCTCATCCATCTTCTTCCTGATTTGAACCGGCAACTTCCTCGCCCTGAAAGCCTTGCTACCCATGAGCAGTAGTTTTCGACCTATTAACTTCATCCCCTTATATCTTTTCAGGTAATTAAGTAATTAAACAATTATTCAATTGTTTAAATCAACAACGCCAGGAAAACATACCAGTCTATCTTCATCTTTTCCACAAACACAGATTACGATACACAAGTACGACAATCACGGCTTACCTGCTGGATGGTCGCGGTTCCGAATCCGGCGTGCGATTTTCCACGAACCATCTGGCTGACGACGAAGTATGTTTATGTACTTACTATGAACCGTATCAACATGGTCTTGACCCTGTAGCCGGATATAGGCGACGGATGTACCTCGCTCAAATGCCCAGTCACCCGCGACCTCGATTTCGTCTGTTTTGCTCTCCAGTCGCGCTTCCACCATAGCGAAACGTCTTTCGAACAACGCGCGGAGTTGCTCTCGCCCCTCGATTGATGGTGCATCAGGCCACATGTAGATACCATCGTCAGTGAACCTGTTTATCTCAGCCTCAACATCACCCTGTGTGACGGCTTCACCAGCAGTCTCAAGGAATCGCTCGATCGCTGCAATATCTTCTTCGCGCGAGGGGCTGTCACTGCGCGCACATCCAGCAATGAACAGAACAACCCCCAGCAGCATGAAAAGCGAACCACACCAAACGCTCTGCGTGTCTGACCTCACCCTGACTCCTTTCTCTCTACCTTACCCGCCGCAGGATTTGATCAATGACCAATCCTGGAGCATCAAGATGAACGTGATGCCTGCTGTCTTCCACTACGATGAACTCACCTTTGCTTGACATCTCAGAAAGTCTACGACTTTCTTCAATCCAGTATTCTTGATAGGACTCTGCGTATTCTCCAAATAGTGAATTCGGTCGGCCAGCAGCAATAACAGTCAACTTTATGTCTCCAAAAGTTGTGATCATTCCAAGCTGTTTCGCAGTTTGATTAAATAACTCATTATGTTCTGAATACAGAGTCTCAAGAAAACTCTTCGCTCTTAGAGCTTCCTCATTCGTATCTTGAATTGCCTGAGATTGTTCAAGAAGGCCGTGCGTGTAATCTTCAAACATCTGACGTAGTTCAGGAAATCCTTTTCCGAGGAGCCACCCTTTCGGGGAAGGATCAAGCAGCACCATACCCGCCACAACATCCGGGTACAGATATGCAAACACTTGCATATTCAAAGCACCATGTGAATGTCCAACCAGAACATACGGACCACGAATTTTCGCTGTGTTCAAAAGAGATTTCAATTCCTCTGCTTCTTGCTTGCTGTGACGAGGCAAAGGACCTGGTTCACTAGTACCATAGCTAGCACGATCATACACAAACACACTGGTAACCTTGGACACGCTATCAATAATTGTCTGCCACGATGTGTATCTTTCAGCAATGCCTACATCGATCACAACTGTTGGCTTTCCTCTGCCGACATAATGATAATGCAGGCTGTGTGTTTCGATACTGACACTGTCATCAATCGTCCTTCCTGCGTTATTCTGGCATGACAAACATGTATACAACACAATACAAATAGTGACGGCTAATTTCATGTGCGCTCTCCTCGTCTTCACCACTCACTCATGTGTTCTGTTGCTCTTCTACTCCTAGACTTTGCGACATTGTGACTCTTTACCCTTTGCCTTTGCAATTTTTGCCAAATCTATGATTTGCTAGAAAAAATCAGCATCCCGTTGCGCGTCAGCGATGTCGGGATTGTCTTTTGACTTTTCCCCTCATCTCTTGTACCCTACGATCATCCCGTCACGGATCGGCACAAGGGTCACAATCCAATCAGGATCCTTTGTGATCCGTTTTGTGAACGTGCGAATCGCGATAGTACTTTCTTCTTTGTTTTCTTTATCAAAGATTTCGCCATCCCATAACATATTATCAATGATGAGGATCCCACCTGAACGTAGTTTTTCTTTAATCACCGGCAGCGATTCTGGATAACCTTCTTTATCAATGTCATTGAAGATGATATCGAAAGGTCCTTCTGTTTCTTTGAGTGCTTGTACTGCTTCACTCACGCGATACGTAACAATGCCATCATATCCGAGTTTGCTCAAATGACTGCGTGCTTTGGCAGAAAGTTTCTCGTCCCACACGACATGAAAAACCTGTCCGCCGCCGTTTTCCTTTACTGCTTTGGCAAACCATGCAGTCGAATAACCATACCCAGAACCGAGTTCAAAGATGCGGCGTGCACTAACCATGCGTGCGAATTGATAGCATAGATAACCACAGACCGGACCGATAGCCGGGAAACCTTCTTTCTTTGCATACGCTTCCATTTCAAGCATTTCTTGTGGACGCGGTGGTACAAGACTGTGTAAATACTCCTGTACTTGTTCCCATTTTATGACATAGTCCATTTACTCAACTCCTTTTAGGCTAAATTACAGCCAACGCAGAGTACGCAGAATCATCGCAGAGACCGCAGAAAATCGTATTGGTGATTCGTATGTCGTATTCGTCGAAAACACCCTCACCTTTGTCCTCTCCTCCTCCTGAGGCGGACACAGCTCTACAGGGAGAGGAATTAAGCCTTTGGTATTTGTCATTGGCCAGATGCCCTGGTAAGCTGATACCCACTTCCTGATTACCTGATGTCCTGATAATTTCATGTATGCCTTCAATTGCCCTAAGTGCTCCGTTATACATGAATGACAAATTCACAGGTCTTCGCACCACTGATTATCGATTGTGTAATCTCGACGTCCACGGGCCTTCCCAGTG
>DAOVBK010000117.1 GCA_030670605.1 Candidatus Stahliibacteriota bacterium | reverse complement strand
AGGTGTATGAGATTGATGAACGACTGATTGACCGCACGGCACAGTGGCTCAAGAACCAGCAGAACAAGGATGGTTCATGGTCACCAGATGCACAGTACCTGCATGCCGAGTCCTGGACAAAGATTCAGAAAAGTGAAATACTGCCGACTGCATACGTGTGCTGGGCACTCGGCGATATTGGTGATCGTAGTGCATCAGTGCAGAATGCGCTTACGTATCTGGAGAAAAACCTTAAGGCAGCCAAAGACCCGTATGTTCTTGCCCTCATTGCCAATGCATTTGTTGCGGTTGAACCACACAGTACAACAACCATGGAAGTGCTCAAGCAACTGGTTGGCATGGCAAAGCAGAACGATGATGCAATATACTGGGAGACAGATGTTTCTTCCATAACATTCTCACGTGGTCGCGGCGCAGATATTGAGGCGACAGGACTCGCGTGCTACGCACTGATTAAATCTGGCAAATATCCTGATGTCGTGAGCAAAGCACTGACCTATTTGATCCGTTCCAAAGACCCGCGGGGTACGTGGCACACAACACAAGGAACCATCATTGCACTGCGATCACTGGTTGCTACGCTTGGTGGCATGACCGAAGATGTCGAGGCAGTCGTCTCAATCATCGTGAATGGCAAAAAGATCAGCACAATGCAGATTGATGAGGACAATGCCGAGGTGATGCATCAAATCGACTTGACTGATTACCTGAGCGATGCCAACACCATAGACGTGAATGTTACCGGCACCGGTAGTTTCATGTATGAGTTGACCCGTGCATACTACATTCCCTGGAAAGAACTGCTGAAGCCTGTCCAGCCGCCGTTCATTATCGATGTTACGTACGATCGCACAGAACTCGTGGTGAATGATATCGTTGATGTAGCTGTTTCGGTGAGACTCATGCGACCAGGCACTGCGCAGATGGTCATGGTCGACCTCGGTATTCCGCCAGGGTTTGAAGTTCAGACACCGACACTCGATGAACTCGTTGGTAAGAAAATACAGAAGTACTCAATAACACCACGTCAGCTCATTATCTATCTTGATGAGGTTAGTTCGAAACAACCAGTGCAGTTGTCCTATAGCATTAAGGCGAAGTATCCGATTCGCGCAAAGGTTCGTTCATCACGCGTCTATGAGTACTACAATACTGGTGATGAGGGTGTAGAACAACCAACCGAGATAGAGGTATCCCTGTAAAGGAAAAGGGGACAGTCCCCTTTTTGAATTAGAATGCTTCGCCAATGGCAAAGTGTATTTGACCGAAAGACTCATCTTCTCTACGGTCAATCTTGATGCCATAGTCTAGTCTGATGCTGCCGATCGGCGTTGTGTAGCGAAGGCCTGCACCAGCGCCCCATCGTACGTCAGTTGAAATATCATCCCTTGTCGGCCAGACGTTGCCGGCATCTATGAACGCGACTCCGCCAAAACTCTTGTACACAGGAAATCGAAATTCACCAGATGTCTGGAATAGATATCTGCCGCCGAGCGGGTTTCCAAACTCATCAGTCGGTCCAATTGACCATTCCGAGTATCCGCGGACAGAGGTTGCACCACCGCAATAGTACCTTTTGTAAAGAGGGACTTCTGTACTCGGCGCGATAGGCTCAGCCATGCCAAGTGTCATTGATACGCCCGTGACAAAAATGGCAACCGATTTGAATGTCCGGATTCCAATCGATGTTTTGGTTAAACATACATCTGAAGGGAGTATGACCCCACTTAACTCCTGAATTATGTTGAAATAATATCCTTTTCTTGGCTTGATCAAATTATCTCTTCTATCAAGTAGCCAACTCGTGGTACTTGTTGGCAGCCAATCATGTGTTGTGCTGTCATAATCAGGATAGTATGTTCTTTTTCCTTCGAAATCATATTTAACTGATAATATGCCCTTCAGGACCTCAAAGTCCGTTATGACAAAACTACCGAACGTACGCGTGTTGTATGCTTTTTCATCTTTGTCTTGATAGTATACACCAAAGGTGAGCCGCCTTGGAAGAAAAGCAATATGCGGCACTGAGACATTTGTGCCCAGTCGGATTTCTGTGAAACTTGCCTTTCCGTCCACGGTGCCCTGCCAGGCACGACCAAGCAGATTGAGGTGGGTGACAATAAAGCCGAACCGTACATAGTCCTGTGTGCCATAGCCAATTCTCAAATTCAGGTTGATGAGTTCTTTCTCAGTCAAAAGGTAACGCACTATCCTGTAGTTCTTTCTATCTGCATCCTCTGTCTCTACACGAATCGTCCTGAAGACGCCGAGCCTGTACAGATTACGTTGTCCTTGCAGAATACCTGCATGGCGAAATACACCGTCCTGTTTCAGTTTCGCCTCCCGGCGTACGACGTCTTCGCGCGTCCGCTCCAGTCCAGCGAATTCAACTGTGTCTATATACTGCTTTTGTCCTTCAGCAATTGTGTGAGTTATAATTGCTCTGTGATCTTTAACAACACGTTCAGAACTCACCTTCACATCTGCATATCCCTGGTCATCGTAAAAGGCAGTGATGTTGAAGTTGTCTGTTTCGATATGCCTGCTGTTGAAGTGCTCTCCTGAATCCATGACAAGCATTTTCTTGAGCGTATCGTCATTGAAAACTGTGTTACCGTGAAGGTCAATACGTTCAATCAATGTCTGCATTCCTTCATGTATAGTGATTCTTATATCCACTTTGTTCTCAGTGCTATCATAGACAAGTTCATGATCAATTGCTGCCTCTAAGAAACCATGTGAAGTGTAGTGGTTCTCTATAGCTGCAAGGTCACCCCGGAATATTGCATCAGTAAATTCTGCTTTTCGAAACAACGCAGGTGTATTTGTTAACATGATACTTCTTAACGTTTTGGTCTCGAAATAGGTATTACCATCAATGCTTATTGATGCGACTTGAAAGTCAGTCTGCATGATGAATATGATGAGTATGGACATCATTTTATCTTGAAATTGATATCCAGATCCACACTTGTGTTCAGGTTCTTCTGGTCGTAGAGTGTGAGGATGGAGAATCTGTCATTGATATCATAGTTAAGACCTATTTTTTGCATCTCCCATGTTTCAATGCCCGTGCCATAGACCAACGTAAATCCTTTGCCAAGTTTCTTTTCGATATCCACTGACAGTTCTTCTTCACCTCCCACCTCACCAGTGATTTCCACCTTTTCCAGTCCTAATGCCTGCTGCGTCTTCACTTCGGCAGCACCGCGCGCAATCGCCGCGGCATAAGCTTGTGCTGTGCTTGACAAGTCAACTGTCTCATCCTGTAATGCCATGCTTGTCCGTCGTCTGCCAATGAGTATGAGACTTATGATATCCTGTTCTGGCACCATGGGATTTGACAAGAGCTCAAGTTTCCACTTCTCAACCGTCCCGGTCACAGATAGGGTGATGTTATATTCGCCGTCAACGGATGATACATGCGTTTCGGCGACAAAATCAAGGACAGGGTCGATTCGGTACGGGTCGTCAAACTGGATTGTTGCATTCACGATATCAAACTTCCTGTTTAGATACGCGATTGTACCACCTTCTGGCGTGGCTATGTTTCCATATATGTTGATTTTCGATAAAAAACCACGCATCTGAAGGTCGACATCTGCGTTTACGTCTGCAACATTGTTCTTGATGTTGACACCATTCGGGGCTGAGATACCGACATCACAATGAATACGGTGAAGGATTTCACTCTGCTCGCGCGGTGGTTGGTTTGAGGCGGTGATGAGTTTGACCATTCGTTGAAAATTAAAGGGTACATCGTATGTTGCCGAATCGGCTACGATCTCACCTCGTATCTGAATCGTATCATTCTGAACGTACGCGTTGAGATCTCCAGAGACCAGATATGTGCCCAAATCTCTGTTTTGGAAATCAGCCTTCTTCACAGTAGCATCGAGGGCTAATTGTCTGATCTTGCGGTCACCGAATGTGACATTGCCGCTTATATTGAAGACACCATTGTTCACTTTTCCGTTCAAGTAGTTGATAGTTAGTTGGTTGCCAGCAAGCGTCATCAGGCTCTGGACAGAGTCAAATGCGATATCTTGTCCTGTGTAACGGGCATTGCTCACATTTATTTCACCAGTGATCTGAGGTCTTTCAAAGGTTCCCTGTGCATTTATGTCAAACGAGACATGCCCGTGCATATCAGGAGCTTCAGGCACCATGGCTGTCAGTGTAGCGAGGTCAATGTCTTGTGCAGTGCATTGTACATCGAATCTATCATCAACAATGTCGAGAGGTAAAACTCCTTGTATCGTAACGATGTTTTGTTGTATGTTCATTCTGCATGTTGTGAAGCCAATGATGCCTTGTCTCAACGCTATAATGAGCGAATCGGCGCTTTCTATTTCATACTGGTCTTTTTTTCCATACAGGCGGTTTATCGTAATATCAGCCGCTGTTTTTTCCAGGTTTGTCATATTCCCACGGGCAGTTATCGTCGCAGCAATACTTCCGGTATCTATGGGAAGATAGTGCTTCAGATTGAAACCGTTCAGTGTCAGCTCTCCACTGAACTGATGCGGAGCAAAGATACCAAGCTGTGCTTCAAGGTTCAAACTTCTTCTATCATTTTCAAGAAATATTGTGGCAATATTGTTAGTAATGTTGATATCGAGTTCATGATCCTCCAGTAATAGCGAGTCGTATACGAAGTCCTTGAATGTGACCGTGCCATTTCCCTCAAGATTCGTGGAGGTTCCATGGAGGCTGACATCGAGCCCCACTTTTCCACTAATAGGGATAGTATCTTTTCCAATGATTTTGGGTGCGGAAAGAGTCAGCGATTCACTCACTACCCGAGAGCTGAAAGCGGCTTTAATAAGGTCGTATTCACCAGTGATGCTCAGCGAGCCACGTGGGCTCAGGATACTGCCTTTGTTCACTAAAAGAACCTGATTCGTTATCGCGGCTTCAAGATCAGCTTGAATGATCTTTTCACCATAGATGAGGGCATCCTGAATATTCACTGTGGTAATAATATCGGGATTGTTGATTGTTCCTCGCGCGTGAGCATCAACATATACCTCTCCTTGAATTGGATGCTCCTTGTCAAGAAAACTGTTTAGAAAGGTGACATCATTACATTCGAGCATAAGGTCAGCACTCACTGTTTCAGGTATTTTCGTGGAGATAGTCGCACTTGCTTTCATGTAGATTGCAGAATCTCGCAGTGTCAGTGTCGTGAGAGCGAGAAGCTGGTCTCGGAAAGTCATATCTGCTTGTACACGAGGTTCGAGTTGTCCGTATTTCAACGTTCCACTGATGTGTGCAGCGATACGTGGATTGTTGAGATTGCCTTGGGCCGAGCCGTCTATTTTCACAGTACCATATGATGAAAGTACTGTGCACGTGAACTTCTTTCGCTGTGCAGAGATGCGTGCCTGCCACGATTGCTCCTCGATTGAGTCTAGGGAGAGTGTTCGTGTTCTGGCTTCAATATCTGCTTCGAGAGAGAGGCTATCAAGGAGCGGTGTATGCCAGTGTA
>DAOVBK010000238.1 GCA_030670605.1 Candidatus Stahliibacteriota bacterium | reverse complement strand
GATCGCAGATGTACGGGGTCATTGCGCCTGTTGTAAATATCGAGCATACCGAGATGTCCGCCTCTTTTTGTGGCGGAAGGAGCGGAGCGACCACGCCTGTGTCTCGTAGAGAGAAGCAATCTCGCGTTGGATAGAGCGGCGGACCACGTGAGGCAAAGCCTCATCGATTACACAGATAAACACATATGATTACACGGATTTCTTATCACCGCAATCTGAGAGAAATCACCGTAATCGAACACGAAGTGTATCACTGTAATCTGAATCATTATCATGACTGGTGACTGGGGTCAAATCTTTACATGTGACATTATTGTCATGTAAGTGAGATTGCCGCGCCCCACGACAGGCTCGGAGCAAGCCTCTCATTGTATTCGAGACAAGCAGGCTTGAAAAACTGAATTCGTAATCGTTGATCGTCAATCGTGAAATGGGGTCAGACCCGCGCAATGGGCATAATGTCGGAAAATCTTCTAAGGAGCGGATGAACATAGCAGGAGTCGGGTCAGACCCCAATCTCGAATACGCAATAGGAACTACGAGTACGACACAGCTTTGACTTTTTACTTCCAAGTTCTGTGTAATCTGTGGATTTTTCTGTGTGAGCGGGGTCGACGAGAGTTGAACTCGCGACCTCCTGCGTGACAGGCAGGCGTTCTAACCAGGCTGAACTACGACCCCGTGAACATCATTATAGTCAGAACTTGCAAGAAGTCAATATACTGTGGGGTCAGGTCTGATATTTAGGCAATTCTTGCCTGACGCTGATTAACGCGAATCTAACGCGGATTCACGCGGATGCCAAATTCGTAATCGTTGATCGTCAATCGTATGAAATGGGGTCAGACCCGCGCAATGAGCATAATGTCGAAAAGTCTTCTAAGGAGTGGATGAACATAGTAGGGGACGGGTCAGACCCCATTTCGTTCAGTACACTCTTCTGCGTACTCTGCGGTATTTCAGCGGTCTCTGCGTATAAGAGATTGCTTCGTCACTACGTTCCTCGCAATGACAAAATTCATGGGGACTGTGTTTTTACTTTTGCCTTTTGCCCTTTGACTTCTGAATTCTGTGTCTTCCGTGTTGTTGACACAATTACAAATCAATGTATACTTTTTTCAGTGTTCTTCCTGATCCCCATTGGCTCTGAAGAAGGCGTTCGAAGACTTCCCTACCTCACAATAGGTCTCATCGTTCTCAACACACTCATCTACTTCATTACCAGTGCAATGGTCAGCGGTCAGATGCGCGAGCTTGGAGACCTTGAGCAGCAACTGTATGAAATTGAGAGCTATTATCTCTGGGAGATAGTCGGAGACGACCCGGCACAACTGGATGCATTGGATTACGAAGGTTTTCGAAAGCGTATACTCGCTGGTGAGGTTATTCCGCAGAATACCGAGGATTACGATGAATGGCTTGCGCTATATGAGAACTATGACAGCGCACTCAACAAGAATGTATATAATCAATTTGGCTTCACCCCGAGCACGTTCAACGTTGTGAAATTGTTCACTTCCATGTTTATTCATGGCGGTTTTTTTCACCTCCTTTTCAACATGCTTTTCTTGTGGCTCGTTGGATGCAACATTGAAGATGACTGGTCATGGAAGGTCTTTCTTGGTGTTTATATTGTGTCTGGAGTTGTTGCGACACTTGCGCACATGGCTTTCTTTCCGAAGAGTAGTATTCCGCTCGTTGGAGCATCCGGTGCGATTGCCGGTGTTATGGGTGCATTTATGATCCGTCATTACAAGACAAAAATCCGCTTTGCCTATTTCATTTGGTTTTTCTTCCGACCGTTCCTCGGGACATTCGCCGTGTATGCAGGCTTCGCACTTCCTATCTGGTTCCTTATGGAAATCTTTTATGCAGCAACATGGAGCGTGGAGTCAGGCACTGCACATTGGGCACACATTGGTGGGTTTGTGTTTGGCGCGGTCGTAAGTAGTTCATTGAAGTTCTTCGGTCTTGAAAAGAAATACATAGAGCCAATGGTCGAAGATAGTTTTGAGAAACTGAAAGTTTCACCAAAGATGAAAGAGGCGAACAAGAAACTCGAGGCTGGCAACACAACTGCTGCCTTACCGCTGTTTCTGGCAATCATCAGTGAAGAGCCGAACAACTATGATGCACCGCTCACGCTCGCACGGCTCTATTATGAAAAAGGCAAGCACGGTGATGCAGTTGTGATGTATAACCGAGCGTTTGCCATCATCCTTCGGATGAATGATGCTCATTTGATTGAAGCGACATACGAAGAGGTAGAAGAGAAGAAACTAGCACAAGCTCTATCGGAAAAGAATTTCTACAACTATGCTCTGTTTCTCGAGAAACAAGGCAACTTCGAGAAAGCAGCGGAGATGTTCGGCTGCTATGCTAAGCTCTTTCCTGACGGTAAAGTCCGTGCCAAAGCCATTTACCGCGCATATTTGCTTTTCCGCGACAAACTACATAACGCAGCAATGGCGAGGAGCGCTCTTGCATACTTAAAGAAAGAACACCCTGACCATCCAATAGACAATCCATAAGACAACCGCCAGAGCGATTTTTAACAAAAGCGCTCCGAACATATTGACTCCTCTGCAGTACTCACATATACTTTCTCATGTCTGCAGAAAAATACAAGCCACCACCATTCAATTATTGCGACTACCGGTGTTAGCGATGCGATGAACGGGAGAATTGTCGGGTGTTTAAGGAAAATCAAGAGCGGATCATGGATCACTACCTGAAAGGTGAAGACCCGGACAACCCGGACGTTTTTATGAAAGACCTGCACGACATCTTCGCTAATACCAAGAAGATGGTCATCAACATGGCTGAAGAGCGGGGCATAGATATCAGTGATGCTGCCTCACAAGAAGTGCCTGAGGTCGATCCCGAGGAATACGTCGTATACCGTCTTGCCTATACATACTGCAAAGAAGCACACGTTTTTATCAAGGCCCTTGAGAATTCAGAAATAACCGATGAGATCCGTGAGGACTTCGAAGACCTTACATGGTATCATACGCTCATTGCTGCCAAGACAGGCAGGTTGGTATCAGGATTTATTGATGATTTTCTTGATGAAGAACTACAGGCAATGGAAGAAGAGGGAACAATACGAGTAATTCAGAAAGGTATTACCTTATCGAGTGAGGCACTACACCACATGCTTAATGAACTACCTGAGCATCTTTACGTCATTAGTGACCTGATTGCTTTTCTCAAGAAATTGGAAAAGCAATTATCCACTGACATTCGTCAGAGAGCATTGCAAAACAAAGCA
>DAOVBK010000267.1 GCA_030670605.1 Candidatus Stahliibacteriota bacterium | reverse complement strand
TTGGGGTTTAGCGTTTAGAGTTTAGAATTTATGGCGAAGAACGTAAGTGATGCCGTAGTCATTGGCGGTGGTATCATTGGCACTGCCACTGGCTACTATCTCGCAAAGAAAGGTCTCAAAGTTTACCTCTTTGAAAAGGATTATTTGACTGCAGGTTCAACAGGCCGGTGCATTGGGGGCATACGACAGCAGTTCTCAACCGAAACGAGCATCACCGTTGCAATGGAAGCGATGAAAAAATTCAAAAACCTTCACGAAGAACTCGAGCAGGATGTCGAATTTCTTCCCGGTGGGTACTTGTTCCTCGCACACAGTAAAGAAAAGGAAGATACATACAAAAAGCTCATTGAACTACAAAGTAGCATGAGTCTTGCGGTTGAGTATGTCGATGTTCCAAGAATCGAAAAACTAGTGCCCGGGATAAACACGCAGGGCTTGCTTGGCGGTGCGTACTGCCCGAGTGATGCGCAAGCAAATCCCTTCTTGATCGTCGATGGCTATGCAAAAGGAATAATGAGAAACGGTAAGGTCTTCACGCATATGGAGGTCACAAACATTAATGTAAAAAATGGCATGGCAGAATCCATTACCACAAAAAATGGAGACACATACTCTGCAGGCATCATCGTCAATGCAACCGGTCCATTGCTCAAATATGTGGCAAAACTCGCCGGCATTGATGTACCTGCTGAACCGGAACGACATGAAGCGATGATCACTGAACCGATGGAGCGGTTCTTTGACATGATGATTGTCGATTACCGGCCTGATGGCTGCTACTTTAACCAAAAATGGGGAAAGGGGAGTATCATTGGGTGCTACACGCCGATTCCGACTGTGCCAGGACTCGATATCGGCACATCCTTTATCTTTGCGAAGGAAATGGGCAGACGCATGGCGCGCCTCATTCCGAAATTGAAGAACATCAAGATTATTAGACAGTGGTCAGGAAGCTATGCAATGACCCCGGACGGTAATCCGGTCCTCGACCGAACTGCTGTTGAGAATTTCTGGGTCGTTGGCGGCATGTGTGGCCATGGATTCATGCTCGGTCCAGAAATTGGCTGGATAGCTGCTGAATACATCTGCGCCGGAAAACCCCCGTATGATATCAACGAATTTTCTTTGCAGCGAGATTTCAAAGGCAAAGAAGTAATGAAATAATGCGCTTCAAAGTTACAAAAAAAGACAAGCAGACAAACGCACGCACTGGCGTACTCAAAACAAAACACTACGCAGTCAGAACACCGAATTTCATGCCGGTCGCCACGCAAGGCACGGTCAAAACACTTTCACCATTTGAGCTAAAAAAAATCGGGGTTGAGATCATTGTGTGCAATACCTATCACCTCATGATACGTCCAACATCTCAGGTTATCAACAAACTCGGTGGTTTGCACAGATTCATGGACTGGGACAGGGTAATCTTAACCGATTCAGGTGGATTCCAGGCGTATTCGCTTGCTGATTTGAGAAAGGTCAGTGATAAGGGAATCGAATTTGCATCACATCTTGATGGGTCGAAGTATTTCCTGAGTCCGGAAATGGCGCTCGACATCCAACGCGAACTCGGTGCTGATATCGCAATGGTGCTCGATTTTTTCACCCCCTACCCATCACAATTTTTAGACGCGCGCCTTGCGATGGAGCGAACCGTAAACTGGGCAAAGCGGAGTATCTCTTTGAAGAAAAAACAACTCCTGTTCGGTATTGTCCAGGGCGCAACATTCAAGAACCTGCGGCGTGAATGCACAGAACGTCTTATGGAGCTCAAATTTGATGGGTATGGCATTGGGGGGCTCATGATCGGTGAACCACCGCTTGTCACCAATGAAATAGTGGCAGAAACGACGGCGGCACTTCCAGAAAACAGAATACGCTATCTCATGGGCGCTGGATACCCTGAGGACATTCTCGAAGCAGTCGCGCACGGCGTTGACCTATTTGATTGTGTCTTGCCAACCCGTAATGGCAGAACCGGCATGGCATTTACGTCTCAGGGAAAAATCATCATAAAAGCAAGCACCTATGCTCGTGACAAACAACCACTCGATAATAAATGTCGGTGTTACACGTGCAAAAACTTCTCCCGAGCCTATTTGAGGCACCTCTTTAATGCGGGCGAGGTGCTTGCCGGACGGCTTGTTACCTATCACAACATACATTTCTACATGCAACTCATGCAAAATATCAGAAAACACATACGGAACGGCACGTACCAGCAGTTTATGAGGCGGGAAATTAAAAAATACAACTTCCGGTAAGAGAGTAGGAAGTATGCAGTAAGCACAAGGAGAAGAAATACTACTCAATACTCCTTACTGCTTACTGGCGTTTTTGAGCCGTATTTTCAACCAATTTGTACTTTTTTCTTATGTTCCCTCTTGACACAAATATATAATTGTATATAATCTCACAAAACGCGAAAATAAAAAGGAGTGGCTATGTTTGGAAAGAAAAAAAAGGTTATTGGGCTCGATATCGGTTCGAGCCAAACCAAAATGGTTGAGCTAAGTACAGGCAAGACGAGGAAACTAGTCAATTATGGAATTTCGAAAGTCTTGCCTGACGCGATCGTTGAAGGAGAGATTATAGACAGGGAGGCTGTGCTTGATTCAATCAGAAGTTTGATTGAAAACAAAGGATTCACTACAAAGGATGTAGTGATAGGGTTGGCTGGTCGTGATGTGATCATAAAGCGCATCACAATGGACAGAATGAGCGAGGCGGACACACGCGAGCAAATCAAGTGGGAGGCAGAACAGTATGTTCCTTTTGATATCAATGAGGTCTCACTTGATTTTGACGTAGTCAACCCTAATTTTGGCGAAAATCAACAGGAAGTAATCCTTGTTGCAGCAAAAAATGAACTAGTAAACAATCTCTCCTC
>DAOVBK010000273.1 GCA_030670605.1 Candidatus Stahliibacteriota bacterium | reverse complement strand
TCTCTGCCGGTCTTTACGTTTCCAACACGTAGCGGTTAGGCGGAGTACAGAAGATCTGTGTCCACGATAGTAGAATGGAGGAAGGTATAGGAGCATCAGTTTCTATACCTTCTTGCTTTTTATCGCACAGATTTCACAGAAAAAACACAGACCACAGATTACACAGAATCAAGGCGCTGACGCGCCTTCGATGGCAGTGATAAAAGGATGATTGCGGTGATTTCGTATTCGTGCATCGATGGTCGTAGCCGGCAGAAATGGGGGTCTGATTCCATCACCATACAGAATTTTCCTCCCCCTATAGAAGAGGGAGGAAAAAGGTGGGGGTGCTATTTTTATTTTAGGCGTTGCTAGCCATCAACCATTCGCCATCTGCCAAATGGTCTGACCCCATTTCAACAACCCCGAGTCCTCAAGCCCCTATTGTCAAATCGTCAAAATATCAGGCCTGCTTGCTTCGAATTCGGTGAGAAGACCCCATAACCTGATATCCTGACAGCCTCTTTCCCCACTTACAATTCACGATTTACCATTCACATTTCCATTTGCCTTTCATCTTTTGCCTTCATGTTTTTTCTCGCCTTCAGTTGCCCCATTCACTATTCCCAATTCACCATTCCTAATCGGTGTAATCTGTGTCCGCTGAAGGCGGTTCTGTGTCATCTGTGGGATTAAGTCTCTTGACAATCCATACCAAATAGGTATACTTATCTATGCTCAAACGTTCAAGAACAATTCTCCGAAGGATTGTACCTTACATTCCACTTGTCATCTTGGTGCTCGTGTCCTTCTTTCTTAATTGCTATACCTGACCACCATAGTCTTCAGAGCACAAGGTCCTTGTGCAATCATCACTTTTAGTGTATAATACGTACCTAAGGGATACGCGATGCACGATACGTGATGCGAGATACGGAAAGACAGATGAGAAATACCAGTGGTTAGTGTATTCTTTGTCACTCTCATCTAACAACTCTCATCTATTCACTGTTTGTTGTTCTTCTGACTTTTGCCTTTTGACTTGATTATGTAGTCTTTGTGTAATTTGACTTTTGCCTTTTTATTTCTAACTTCTTACTTCTGACTTTTTACTTACTAAGGAGGTGTGTATGTCGTTCATTTTGCTCTGTACAATTTCTCTCGCCGCGAGTACGTTCAACTTTGCGACCAGAGATGTACTGAATGCATCGCAGGAAGTGCTGCTTGCGCGCGATATCACAATCAAGGAGTTGTTTCCCCATGAACTTATTACTGAAAAAACTACACTTGATATAGAATTGCTCAAAAACTACGTGGCGGACAATCAGCCAGATAAAAACCCAGGCTGGACACGTGCGCGTTTTTCGTTCTACATCAGATTCTGCGAGATCGGAGCTGATGAAACAGAGGTTGTCATTGAGGCATTCTTCGAGCGCTACGGTACACGTTCAGCCCAAATGCTCATTCCACCAACCTGGGTACCAGTACCATCGAATGGTTTCCTAGAAGAAGAAGTACTTCTTGCTATTGAGAAGAAATTAACAAAGACCCGTGGAGGCGAGCAATGAGAATCATTCTCTCGCTCTTTTGTGCCCTCTTTCTTTATGCCGACTCGCCCTGGACGCCAGACGTTCAGGTAAGTCAAGATCCGGGAACCGGCAATCAGAACGAGACAACAATGGGTATTCTTGGCGACTCGCTAATTTGTGCTGGTTACAATGATAGCCGTCTCGGTGCATATCATGTCGGCTTTGCTGCTTCGTATGATGGTGGCGTGACGTGGCAGGAAACGCTCATGTTTGAGCCGAGATATCCTTCTGATGCCGATCCCTGCATCGTTGTCAACGACTCAGGACATATCTGCTACGTGTGGCTTTCATACACCCCGACCGGCGGCTACGGTGATATTTTCATCACAAAATCACGTGACTGGGGACGAACGTGGGGACCTTCAATCAATGTCACAGCTGGTACTGCTGCGAGTTTGGATGACAAACCATGGGCAGCAGTTGATGGAAATAACGTGTTTGTCACCTGGCGCGATTTCGGCTTATACGACGCATTGAGGTTCAAACGCTCAACCGACTGGGGAGAAACATGGGGCGAAGCGAGAAACATTGGAGAGAACGGGAATGCTTCAATGCCATTTCGCGGCACCGATTCCATTGTCTATGTCGGATGGGGTGCACAGGACCTCCGGCTAAACAAATCCTATGATATGGGTGTGACGTGGGAAGGCGATGAAATCATAATTCCTGTTGTCTGGTTTCCACCAGGTACATCCTACCGGCTCAACAACATTCCGAGTTTTGCGACGAGTAATGACCGTACCGTTTTATATGTCGTTTTCGCTGATTCGCGCGTGTGTACCGGGCAGCTCGATGTATTCTTCTCGCGGTCAACTGATGAAGGTGAGACATGGTCAACACCGGTTATGGTGAACGATGCAGCAGTCGGAGATACGTCACTTCAGTTCTACCCCTGGCTTGCCGTTGATCCGCAGGACCGGCTTCATGTTGTCTGGCATGATACTCGTGAAGGGCATAGAGAAATGATCGCTCAGTACTACGCATACTCAACCGACAGCGGCTCAACATGGTCAGCAAATCAGAGAGTCAGCGAAACAGCAGCGTTTGCAGATATCTTTATTGGTGATTACACTGCGTGTGTGGCTGATTCGAATTTTGTTCATGCAGTATGGTGTGATTGCCGGAATGGTGCGTACAATCCAGATATTTTCCACTCACAGCGGATTAACGATGTTGCCGTGCGTGAATACCTCACGCGCA
>DAOVBK010000274.1 GCA_030670605.1 Candidatus Stahliibacteriota bacterium | reverse complement strand
AAATCGGTTTGCAACCGGAATAATCGTTCCCGCTATTAAGATCAAAGATTTCAACTTCACCGGTACGACCGAATTCTAGACCACAGTGACGTCGGGAGAGGAGAGAGAAGCACAGTGTTGAATTATGTAAAGGTACTCAGGCCACAACAATGGGTGAAGAATGTCTTTATATTCGCCGGTCTCATTTTTAGCCGGCATTTCTACTATGTTGAGAGCATAACAACAGCCATCGCTGCTTTCATCGTTTTCTGCGCATTGAGCAGTGCCGTCTATATTCTCAATGATGTTCTTGATTATGAAGAAGATGCAGTGCACCCCACCAAACGTCATCGACCGATCGCAGCTGGAAAGATAAAACGACCTACTGCCGTTGTCCTATCGGTTATCGTTGGTATTATTGCACTCTACGGTGCTCATCTCATTAGTGCGCGATTCTTGCTCATATGTCTGCTCTACGCCGTCATGATGATTATCTACTCAGTGGTGGTGAAGCATATTATTATACTCGATGTTCTTTTTGTCGCGATTGGTTACGTGCTGAGAGCGATCGCAGGGGCTGTGGCGATCAGCGTCGAGATATCCGCATGGTTACTTCTCTGTACATTATTGTTTGCACTTTTTCTCGTTGTATCCAAGCGGAGAACAGAAATCGTTCTTCTCGGAGACAATGCAATACGACATAGGAAAACGCTCGATCAATACTCAATCGATATTCTCGATCAGATGATTGCGATCGTAACCTCGGCATGTATTGTTTCGTACTGTCTCTATACATTGGCACCTGAGACCGTCGCAAAATTTGATACGAAGAATCTTATTTTCACGGTTCCCTTTGTTGTGTACGGGATTTTCAGATATCTTTATCTTACATACAAAAAAACAGAAGCGGCTGTGCCTGAACGGGCACTTGTTTCTGACATGCCTCTGCTCGTTTGTTTTATACTGTGGGTGGTTGTGTGTGTGGTTATCCTCGTGAATGCCTCGCCGGTCGTGTAACGCGTCCCCTATTTGACAAACACGACTTTTCGTGTGACGAGATTCTCGCCTGATTCACCAACGACATAGTAAATGCCCTGAGCGATTTTTCTGTTCTTTTCATCTGTACAATCCCAGACAACGTAGTTGGATTGTTGAATAGTTGGATAGTTGAATTGTTTTACGAATCGTCCTGTACAATCGAAGACCTTCAGTGATGAAAATGATTGTTGGTCAGTGCTGATACGGATAACATTTGATGCCGGGTTTGGTGCGAGCGAGAGCTGGTTTCCTGCACTGACCGGTAGCGTATATTCCATTTGTGAGAGCTGAATGTCGAATTCGGTGAGTACGGTGTCACTAACATTAATATCTGATATGTACTTTGTGGCGTAGCCAGGTTTGCGGACCTCTATGTCATAGTCGCCAGCAGCGAGCATTCTCAGGAATCGGCCATACTGCGCGTCGCTTTTTCTCGCGGGCAGCGTGGCGTCATAGTAATCATGGACGATGATTTCTGCACTGATCGGTTCTCCTGTAAGTGAGTCGTAAATGCACCCGGTTATGCCGCCTTGCTCTGTTCGCTCCAAGAGATAGTACGCGCCAACACGATTACGTTCGCAGATATCATCAACCATCCAGCCGGGCTGGATAGTGGTTGTGCTTACCTCTACACAATAGGTGAATATGTTCAGTACTCCATACATCCAGTTTCGCGTTCTGCCGTCATAACCAGCGCCAGGAAGCGCTAAGTAATGCGCATTACCTTGATCATTGATGATGAGTTTGGACAAGGTATCAGCGATTTCTCTGATAAAAAAATAATCAGGTGGAAAATAACCCGCCGCATTCCAGGGGAAGTAGATGACTTCGCCGAGTCCTGTCCGTGCAGAGTGATACGTAATGCAGAAGGCAAAGTTGTGAGCGACAGAGAGATCGCGGAGCGCACGTGTTTCATTCTCAGAGAATGTTGCTGCTCCCCGGTAGTATTCCGATGATGGATCCCCGCTACCACCTGTGGTCCAGTGAAAATTGTAATTTCTGTTCAAGTCTACGCCATCAAAATCAATATCAAAAATACCATTATTATTATTGTCCCTTTTGTTCTTTCTCCATATCGTATCTATTCCGGTCATGACGACACCATGTCCATCCGCATTGAGCAGCGGCACGAACCATATCTCTCTATTGTCGATCCAATGACGTACGAGTGAATCCTGCGCCTGACGCATGAGCAAATCGTCAATCATGTACATGCAGATTTCAATACCAAGGATCTCCTCGGCATGGTGACACGCAACATACAATATGGCTGGTTCATCTTCATCGACGTGGGCATTATCAGATATTTTCAATGCGAATATTGGCAAGGAATCAGTTGTTGTATATCCGATAGTATCAAGGTGTGTGATCGCTGGATACTGCTGTGCTATAGAATCAAGTTCATAAGCCACTTCATCGAAGGTGTGATATCTGGCGTCTATTGAGAAAAGTATTGCGGTGACGAGAAATACGGTCATTATGGTTTAGCCGGTTCAATGCATACCAGATAACGTATGCTGAAATGTTTCATCGAAGGAAAATCACCTTTTTCGTGTCCGTATAGGCGTCGGTTGTCACCTTCACGAAATATATGCCCTGCGGAACTCTTCGATTCATTTCATCAGTGCCATTCCAGTAGATGTGTTCGGATGAATGGCTGTATGGCTGGAAATTCATTGTATTGACCAATCTACCACTAATATCATATATTTGCAGCGCGACGTGCTCCATTGATGACATGCCGCCATAG
>DAOVBK010000053.1 GCA_030670605.1 Candidatus Stahliibacteriota bacterium | reverse complement strand
CTCTTCTTTTCCAATTTTTTCTTCTGCTTCAGCATCCTTTATCCCTCAATTTTGTCTTTGCGATTTTTGCCCAAATCTTCGAGTTGGTTGCAAAAATCAGCATCCCGTTGTGCGTAGCACTATCGGGAGTCTTTCTGTCCTTTGCCTTTTGCCCTGTGACTTTTGCCTTGTTGTCATACTACTTCGCTCGCCAGTGACATAATTTTAGTGAACCCTTTATCGCGTAATTCACGCGCTACCGGTCCAAAAACACGCGTTCCTTTGGGTTCCTTTTGTTCTGTGATTAAGACACAGGCATTGTCATCAAATCTGACATATGAACCGTCGGTCCGTCGCATTTCCTTTTTTGTTCTGACAATGACTGCCTTTTCTTTATCCCCCTTTTTAACCGGCGCATTTGGAAGTGCATCTTTGATCGTCACCTTGATGATATCGCCGATACGACCATAACGTCTTTTTGAACCACCACTGACGCGTATGCACATGGCAATGCGTGCACCGGTATTGTCACAAACCTTCAACCGTGAAAATATCTGAATCACATCATTTTCCTTATTATGCGCCAGCGTTTCAACTTCGAGAGCGGGCGTGTTACTTCGATCAAAACTTTCTCCCCAACCTTACACTCATTCTTTTCATCATGCACATAGACTTTCGTAGCTTTCCTTATGTACTTCTTGTAGAGCGGGTGCTTCACATAATTTGTAATCTTGACGATAACTGTCTTCTGCGGTTTGTCACTCACAACAACGCCTACTTTCCTTTTGTGCATGCTATGCTCCTTTCTTGCCGCGTGTCTTTTTACTTTTCACTTTTGCCTTTTTCCTTTTTACCTTTGTCTTTTACCTTTTGTCCTTTGCCTTTTACAGGTGTCTTCTTTGGCTCAAGGAGCTTTCTCGTCCCGAGTTCATCTTCCCGTAATACAGTCTCTATACGTGCGATATCTCGACGTAGTGCTCTCATGCGCAATGGATTTGGCAGCTCCTGCGCACCTCGTCTCAGCAATAGGTTGAACTTCTCTTTGTGGATGTGGTTCAGAAGATCAGTAAGCTCTTGTCGCGATTTCTCTCTCAGCTCAAAAACCTTCATATTTGATACCGGCCTCCCGTTTGATGAATCTCGTTTTTATCGGCAGTTTGCCTCCTGCGAGCCTCAGGAGATGTCTCGCGTTCTCTTCGGCCATTCCTTCAAGCTCGAAAAGAATTCGTCCGGGTTTCACTACACACACCCAGAACTCAGGTGCCCCTTTCCCTTTACCCATGCGTGTTTCAGCTGGTTTCTTTGTCACTGGTTTGTCAGGGAAGATTCTTACCCACATCTTACCACCTTTTTTCATCGAGTGCGAGATTGCGACACGTGATGCCTCTATCTGCCGTGCTGTTATCCATGCCGGTTCGAGGGCGAGTAGTCCGTAATCACCAAATGAAATAGCGTTTCCTCTCGTTGCTTTACCCTTCATGCGACCTCGTTGCTGCTTCCTGTATTTTGTTTTCTTAGGCTCTAACATTACTTGACCGGTCCTTTGTAAATCCACACTTTAACACCAACCGTACCGTAGATGGTGAATGCGGTTGTACGTGAGTAATCAATATTCGCATTGAGTGTATGCAGCGGGACTCTTCCTTCACGTTTCCATTCCCTCCGTGCTATTTCTGAACCACCGAGGCGACCGCCACAGCACACCTTGATACCCTTGGCTCCGATCTTCATGGCAGAGATGAGCGCGCGTTTCATCGCACGGCGATGAGATACACGTTGCACTATCTGCCGCGAAATATTCTGCGCAACAAGCTGTGCATCAAGCTCAGGCATTCGTACTTCTTCAATATTGATTGTCACATCTTTTTGGATAAGACTTTTCACCTCTTCCCGTAACTTCTTGATCTCCTCACCGCCTTTTCCGATTACTTTTCCAGGTTGCCCGGTACGGATTGAGATGATAACGCGGTTTGACAACCGTCTGATAATGACATCAGACAACATCGCCTCTGACAGACGTTGGCTTAAGTACCGTCGGAGCTTATGATCCTCGGCAATGAGTTTAGCATATTCTTTTTCATCAAACCACTTTGATTTCCAATCCTTGGTGATGCCCAGTCGGAAACCTATCGGATGTGTTTACTGTCCCATTACGCTCCTTACTTCGTTTCGATCAGTTTGTGTGAATCGACGACCAGAGTGATATGGCAAGTCCTCCGTTTGATCATATCAGCCGTGCCACGGAAACCAGGTCGCCATCGTTTCATTGTTGGGCCTGCATCCACTTTTGCTTCTTTGACAAATAGATCGCTGTCATCAACACGCACCGCGCCAATTCTATCTTTGAGATTCGCAACGGCAGAATTCAATGTTTTCAAAACAGGCAGTTTTGTACGTGAATGATGGAACTGCAAGATTGCACGTGCTTCAACGATGCCTTTGCCACGAATGATATCCAGCATTCTTTTTACTTTCCTCGGCGATACTCGTTCAAACCGTTTAACCGCACGTGCCATCATTTTTTCTCAAACTCCCGTTGCTTCTTCTCTTCTTTCCTCGTGCCGCTATGTACGCGGAATGTACGCGTCGGTGAGAATTCTCCGAGCTTGTGGCCAACCATTCGCTCAGTAATGTAGACGGGGATGAAGCGATTACCATTGTGAACGGCAATAGTGAGACCGACAAATTCGGGAGGAATCATAGAATTGCGTGCCCACGTTTTGATGATTTTCTTTTCTCCTGAATCAATTAACTTGGTTACTTTTTTCATGAGCTTTGCGTCAACATATGGTCCTTTTTTCAGTGATCTCGGCATTACTTTCTCCTCTTGGGCTTGACTCTTTTCGTCACAATGAATTTGTCTGATGCCTTATGGATTTTTCTTGTTTTCTTACCCTTTGTCAACCATCCCCATGGTGAGACGGGTTGCCGACCGCCATGTGATTTACCTTCGCCACCGCCAAGCGGATGGTCAACAGGATTCATTGCCACGCCTCTCACATGCGGTCTCCTTCCTTTGTGTCTCATTCTTCCAGCCTTACCATAAGAAACACTCGAGTGGAGCGCGTTGCCCAGTATGCCGATGGTTGCCCGGCACCGGATGTCGATGAGTCTCAATTCTCCTGACGGTAATTTCACATGCGCGTACGTGCCTTCTTTCGCAAGTATCTGACATGATATACCGGCACTTCTCACGAGCTCTGCTCCTTTACCGGGAGCTAATTCAACATTGTGAATCTCCACGCCAACGGGGATATTGGCCAAACACAGGCAGTTGCCAATCTGAATGGGCACATCATCACCTGAGATAATTGAACTTCCGACCTGTATACCCTCAGGACAAAGAATGTATCGTTTCTCTCCATCTGCGTAACTCACGAGGGCAATGAGTGCACTGCGTCCTGGGTCATGCTCGATCGCCTTTACCGTTGCAGGTATTGCATCTTTGGTGCGTTTGAAATCAACTTTGCGGAGTATTCGATGATGTCCGCCGCCGCGATGTCGGGCAGTTATTCGTCCCATATTATTCCGTCCGCCGGATCGCTTTTTTGACAGGATGAGTGATTTCTCTGGTTTAGACTTCGACACCGTAGGACGATTGACCGTGTAGTATCTCCGCGCAGGCGTTGTTGGACGGTATTTCTTGAGACCCATTACACACCCTCTATCAATTCTATTTTGTGGCCCTGTTTGAGCGTTACCGATGCTTTCTTGTAACCTGACTTATAGCCAGAAGAACGTCCGAGTCTACGCGGTTTCGTTGGATAATTAGCGGTTTTTACATCAGCGACTTCAACATTGAAAAGTTTTTCTACTGCTTCTTTGATGTCTTGTTTTTTTGCTTTTTTCATCACCTCGAACTGATAGACATTTATTTCTCTGAGGCGTGTCGCCTTTTCAGTTATCAGTGCTCGCACAATCACTTTTTCGTAGCGCATCGCTGCTCCAGGTTTTTCAGTCCCTTTTTGGTGAGGAGAAGGTATTCAGTGGACAATACGTCAAGACAATTAATATCATTGACCCGTTTGAGCGTCACATAGGGAATATTACGACTTGCCAGTTTTGTATTTTGTGCTATTGCGTCTGTACCAACGAGGGTCTTCACATCAACCAAATTCATATTCCTCATGACTGATGCGAAATCCTTTGTTTTTGGTGCTGACAGGTCGAGTTCTTCGATAATCAAAATTTTGCTTTCCTGAGCCTTTGCGCTCAAAGAGGAAAGAAGCGCCTTCATTTTTTTCTTCTTCGGCATGGTCTGAGAATAATCACGCGGTTTTGGACCGAAAACAACACCACCACCTTTCCATATCGGTGACCGGATGGTGCCGTGCCGTGCCCATCCAATACCTTTCTGGCGGTACGGTTTTCTGCCGCCGCCCTTCACTTCTGCTTTGTTTTTTGTGCTCGCGGTACCGCGCCGTCGATTACGCAGCAGCATAGTGACGTTCTCCCAGAGCAAAGGTTTGTTGACTTTGGTATTGAACACGTTATCGGCGAGTTTTATTTTACCCGATTCCTTACCTATTTTGTCAAATACCTTTGTTTCCATTATTCCTCTTTTGTTATGAGCAGATAACCATTCTTTGCTCCGGGAACTGCTCCCTTGACATACAGTAGGTGTTTCTTTTGTTCGACTTTTATCACCTCGAGGTTTTTTACCGTAACGCGTTCGCACCCGTACCGTCCAGGCATGGTTTTGTTTTTCCATATGCGACCTGGTGAGGTGCCAGGTCCTGCAGATCCGACCCTGCGGTGAGCCGTTGAGCCATGAGAAGCAGGTCCACCGTGCCATCCCCATCGTTTCACACCACCAGTGAATCCTCTGCCTTTTGACCATCCTGTCACGGCTATTTTGTTTCCATTACTGAATGTTGAAACATCAATTTTGTCACCGACCTTATACTTATTCGTGTCGGTCATTCGAATCTCAAAGAGGCGTTCTGTTGATTTAATCTTCGCTTTTTTCAAATGACCGGTCATTGGTTTGTTTGCCCTTTTTCTCGTACCGAAACCGATTTGTATGGCTTTGTATCCATCCGTTTTTTCACTCTTGATCTGGACGATAGGACATGGTCCGGCCTGGATCAAGCTGACCGGAACAACGCTTCCATTTTCGAGAAAGAGTTGTGACATGCCCACTTTTTTGCCAATTATACCGATCATCTTACAGTGCCTTTACTTCAATATAAACACCAGCAGGTATCTCGAGTTTGTTCAGCGCATCGATGATGTCTGGGGTGACGTCATTCAGTTCGATGAGCCGTTTGTGCACACGGAGTTCGAATTGTTCACGTGATTTTTTATCGACATGAGGTGAGCGAAGTACTGTATAAAGAGACCGTTCTGTCGGGAGTGGGATCGGTCCTGCCATGTTTACACCAAAACGTTTTATTGTTTCGACAATGGCCTTCACCGATTGATCGAGAATACGGTGGTCATACGATTTTAGTCTAATTCGGAGCTTGTTCATTATTCGAGTATTTTTGTTACGACGCCTGCGCCGACGGTTCGACCACCTTCACGGATCGCAAAACGCAACCCCTGCTCAATCGCCACCGGCGTAATTAACTCCACCTCAAGATTCGCATTGTCACCCGGCATCACCATCTCAACACCCTTGGGCAACTTGGTGACACCCGTAACATCAGTCGTCCGCACATAAAACTGAGGCCGATAGCCATTGAAAAACGGCGTATGGCGACCACCCTCTTCTTTCTTTAACACATACACCTCAGCATTGAACCGATGATGCGGATTGATACTCTCCGGCTTCGCCACCACCATACCACGATAGACATCATCCTTACTCACACCACGCAACAAAATACCAACATTATCACCCGCAACACTCTCATCCAAAATCTTGCGAAACATCTCTAAGGACGTCGCCACCGTCTTAAACCGCTTGCCAAACCCAACAATCTCAACCTCCTCACCGGGCGTTAACTTGCCGCGCTCAACACGACCAGTAACCACTGTCCCACGACCGGTAATCGAAAAAATATCCTCAATCGCTAACAAAAAGGGCTTGTCAATATCACGCTTGGGCGTCGGAATATAACTGTCAACCGCATCCAATAACTTCCAAATCGGCTCAAACACCGGATCATCCGCACCACCCTCCGCCCGCATCGCCTGCAACGCACTACCACGAATAACCGGAATATCATCACCGGGAAACTCATACTTACTCAATAACTCACGCACCTCTAACTCAACTAAATCCAAAATCTCCGGATCGGTCACCGCATCAACCTTGTTCACAAAAACAACAATCGATGGCACATTCACCTGACGCGCTAACAAAATATGCTCACGGGTCTGCGGCATCGGCCCATCAACCGCACTGACCACCAATATCGCACCATCCATCTGCGCCGCACCGGTAATCATATTCTTGATATAATCCGCATGCCCCGGACAATCAATATGCGCATAATGCCGATTGTCCGTCTCATACTCAACATGAGCAATCGCAATCGTCAAAATCTTCGTCTCATCCCGACGACCCTGCGACTCCGACGCCTTGGCAACCTCATCATAACTGATAAACTTCGCTAACCCCTTCTTCTCTAACGCCTTCGTAATCGCCGCCGTCAACGCCGTCTTACCATGATCAACATGACCAATCGTCCCGATGTTCACATGCGGCTTCGTCCGCTCAAACTTCTCCTTTGCCATACACGTGCCTCCTTCTTACCTAAGAATCTAATTGAAATTAACATTAATTATATGCGCACAGCGATACTTGTCAAGAGCAAGAGAGTACTCTTGAATTATGTAAACCTGGGTAGTTTTTGAGAGGCAGCCTGCTATCCGCTGTCACCAGCGTTTTGACTACAGCATACGCAGAAAATCGGAATTGTCAACCCCTTTAAGCATGGGCAAAGGGTCTCGGTTGGGAAGCCTGAATAGATGGGCTAAGGGTTATGGTTAAGGAGCTTAACTTCGTACTCGTATATCGTCGGTCGTAATCGTAAACATACGAATACGAGATACGAACCACCAGTACGATCTCCAGCTTCCAAACGCTAACCCAACAGCTATTCCTTATGCCAGCGTCGAAGTCGGCGCAGTTTCACAAACACATACACGCCAATAAGAACAAGAATGATGGGCCAATCACGGTAGAATGAGAACACGACAATACCGTAATTCGATGCCCATATCCATGCGCCTACAGCAATTATTAATATCGCAAACCATACGCCGCAACCCACGTTACCTCCTTTCGGAGCAAGCCCGAAGCACGAAGTATCGTATTCGTGGTTCGTATATCGTATTCGTATCTGCCGAACAATCTGTCTACGAGTACGAGCCACGATGTACGATTACGCAGCATTTTCAGCTTCCTTACCCTAACTTGCTAACCATCCACAATCCGCTTTTTTATCGCAGTATCACCGTGTTCGTTCTTAATATGGATTTTTGCTGTCGGTGTGTTGAGTACACCTTTCAATTTGTGTTCCGTTTTCTCTATATCGATAAGATCAAACTCGCATGTCAAAGAACCATCGTCTGTTTCCATTTCAATTTCAGCTTCTGTGTTCTCATCAATGTACAGCGTAATATCTCCGGATTTTGAAGTTATTGCCATGTTACTAACGTTTACGTAGTCGAGCTCGATATTACCAGAAATGAAATCACCTTTCAAATTCCCGGCAAGCTTGTGACCGTGGATATTCCCGGAAACTGAGGCAATGTCAAGAATCCCATCGATCCCGGAAATGTGAACATCGCCGGATACGTTCTTGACTCTGAAATCGGTGTGCAGTGGAACATTCATCTGTAAGTCACCATGGATTGCTTTGATTATGAGTGAATCATTATGCTCTACCACTTTGGCAAAACCATCTTTTTCGATATCGATTGCTTCTGTATCACTTCCTTTGATCCCGAACGTTCCGCTGATGCCTTTAATCTCTACATTGTTTTTTCTATTGAAGTGCATTCGCCTTTTTTCAAAGGTGTGCTTGAATACATGATCAGTTACCAGCGTGACGATCTCCGGGATTTTTTCCACTGAATGCAGTATTTTGTGTCTTTTTCTGCGGTCCTTTATATCTGATTGTGAAAGCGCTTCGAGGAGTCGCGCTGCTTCGTCTGCATTGATTTTGCCGTCTTCAAGTAGTTTCAGAATCCTCAGTCGCTCATTCAATGTACACCTCCACGAACTCGTCTTTTTCATCATCAGTGACTTCGACCAGTTTATACGTGCCGCCGTCGCTAATCTCGGCAATTATGCTATCGATCATTTCAGGTGTGAACTCATCGAGCATAATCTCTTTGCCAAGTACGTCGATTTTGCTTCCTTCTGGCACAAAGCCTTTAAATGCTGTTCCGATCTTGGATGCGAGCTTGA
>DAOVBK010000091.1 GCA_030670605.1 Candidatus Stahliibacteriota bacterium | reverse complement strand
TATGGTGAGTTAGAGGTGAGTGCGACGCCGGCGTCGTATGCGGATGCGGTTGATGCGTTGAATGTTAAGGTCGTGCCGAATCCGTAAGTCGTGAACAACGAGTGGCAGCAGCGGGTGTTGGAGCGGCGTTTGCGGTTTATCAACTTGCCGTCGAGTTGTACGATTCGTATTTTCAACTTGAATGGTGAGTTAGTGCGTACGATATTGCATATTGATACTGAGGTACCTGAGCAAGGTCCGACCGTGCCGAACAATCTTGGTGGTGATGAATGGTGGGATTTGTTGAGCGACAACCGTCAGCTTGTTGCGAGCGGTATCTATATCTTCCATATTGAATCAAACGTCGGCGAACAGATTGGGAAGTTTGTTGTTGTACGGTAACAGATAAGTATCGGAGTAACAGAGTACCGGAGTAATGGAGTAGCAGAGTAGCAAAGTCTGTGGTTGAATAGGGAATAGTGAATCGTTAATAGGAAAAACATTGAGTACAAACTGCCCCTATTCCCAATTCACCAATAGCAATTCACCTTTTACTTTTGTCTTTTGCCCTTTGTCTTTTGCCTTGTTTTCTTGTTGTTATATTTTTCTGAAAGGGATTCCTGCTTCTTCGAGCATAGTGACGGCGAGTTCGTCTGGATATTCTTCCTTATATAGTATGCTTACAATGTGAGCATTGATGAGCATTCTTGTACAGATGAAACAGGGCTGGTGCGTCGAGTAAATCAAGCTGCCACTGATATTCACACCAAACGTTGCTGCTTGAATGATTGCATTCTGCTCAGCATGGATGCCACGGCAGATCTCATGGCGTTCTCCTGAGGGAACCTTGAGCTTTTCCCTTAAGCATCCAACATCTTCACAATGCGCTGTGCCGCTCGGTGCACCATTATAGCCGGTCGTGAGAATTCTTTTGTCCTTGACAATGACCGCGCCAACATGGCGTCGCAGACAGGTCGAACGCTTGGCGACGAGCTCAGCAATCGACATGAAATAGTCATCCCAAGACGTTCGAGCCATAGCCTCGAAAACTCCAAATTACAAAATCCAAGCCCCAAATCCCGTTTCAGAGACGAGGATCCTCGCAAAGCGGGACAAATCCCAATGACCGAATAACCAAGGGAACAGAGTAGATGTTTTGAATTTGATATTTGGACATTGTTTGATATTTGGTGCTTGAGATTTGTGATTTGTCACTACACTTGTGCCTTTATACGGGCGATTGCACTGACTGAATCATCTTTTGCCAGTGATATAATCTTCACACCTTTGGCTTGTCGACCAAGAACCTTGATGCTGCTCACTGGCGTGCGTACCACCTTGCCAGCTTTGGTCATGACAATGAGGTCGTCCTCATCGCTGACACGTGTGACACCGGCGACCTTGCCAGTTTTGGCATCAATGGTCATTGCTTTCATACCTTTGCCTGCTCTGCCTTTTTCACCGATAGAAGAGAATTTGACACGCTTGCCAATGCCTTTCTGACCAACGATGAGCATGTCCTCATCTTCGCGCGCAATATTGCAACCGAGGACTTCATTTCCTTTGGCGAGTCGCATGCCACGCACACCAGCAGCATTTCTTCCCATTGTCCGTATCTGCTTCTCGGAGAAGCGTATTGTCAAGCCATCTCTGCTTGTCAACAAGATAGAGTCGTGTCCTATGGTTTATACGACATACCATAGTTTTTATCCCCGGGCAAGATTATATTATATTTTAACAAGATTTAAGATATTTACTAAAAAAACAAGGTTTGTTTTTTTCACTTTGCCCATTCTTGTTGCCATGAACACATGTTTATCTGAAGAGAAATTCTTTATTGGCAAGAGACAGGCGCTGATCGTCTCTCCATCACCGAGTTCAATGAAGTTCGCTATTGAGCGGCCCCTTGAGAACGGACCTGCTTCAGGAATTTCATAGACCTTACGCGCATAGACTTTACCTTTGTCAGAGAAGAACAGGAGTGTGTCAGTTGTTAAACATATGAGTAATTGCGTGGCAAAGTCTTCGGTACCTATTTCAACGATTTTTCTACCACTGCCTCCACGTGTTTGATTTCTATAGGTTGAGATTGGCTGACGTTTAATGTACCCTTTCTGAGTGAGTGTGATGACCATATCTTCTTCACCAATGAGATCTTCGATTGTGAGTTCCTCCGGTTCTGCGTCAACGATAAGTGTACGGCGCGGTCCTTGATACTTACTGTCCAGTTCTTTGAGTTCCTTCTTGATGAGCTGATAGACCCCCTTCGGTGAGGAGAGGATGGATTTGAGTCGTGCGATTTCTTTGATGAGACCGAGGTACTCGTTTTCTAATTGCGTCGTTTCAAGATTGGTCAGGCGTGCAAGTCTCATGTCAAGTATTGCCTGTGCCTGGATTTCAGACAGTTTGAATCTCGTTTTTAGTTTTTTCTTGGCAATGGTTGTGTCTTTTGACTTCTTTATGATGGCTACTACTTCGTCGATGTTTTCGATCGCGATTTTCAGTCCTTCGAGTATGTGCGCGCGCCTTTCTGCTTCAGCGAGCTCGAATTTTGTTCTCCTTGTTATGACCTCGAAACGAAAATCGAGAAATGTCTGCAAGGCTTCTCTGAGTGACATAGTCTTTGGCGCCTCTCTGATAAGGGCAAGCAGTTGAATGCTGAAGGTCGTCTGGAGGGCGGTGTATTTGTGCAGATTGTTCAATACGATTTGGGGATTGGCATCACGTTTCAATTCGATAACGATACGAATGCCATCTTTGTCAGATTCATCCCTGAGCTCAGTTACATCTTCGATTTTCTTGGCGCGGGCAAGCGCGGCAATTTTCTCGAGAAGCGAGCTTTTGTTAACCTGATAGGGAATTTCCGTGATGACGATTTGTTCTTTGCCGCCCTTAATTTCCTCAACGCGTGCTTTTCCCCGTATGACTACCCGACCTTTACCTGTTTTGTATGCTTGTTTGATCCCGCTCGTGCCGATGATGATCCCGCCCGTCGGAAAATCAGGTCCTGGGATCATCTCGATTAGTTTTTCATCGGTGATCTTCGGAGTGTCGATCATCGTGGTAAGTGCAGTCACGAGTTCACTCAGATTATGAGGCGGAATATTGGTCGCCATGCCAACGGCAATTCCTGATGCACCATTGCACAGAAGATTGGGAAAGCTCGCAGGCAAGACGATTGGCTCTTTGAGCCTACCATCGAAATTTGGTGTGTAATCGACCGTATCTTTTTTGAGATCACGGAGGATTTCTTCGGCGATCGATGCGAGGCGTGCCTCAGTGTACCGATATGCTGCAGCCGCGTCGCCGTCGATCGAACCGAAATTGCCCTGTCCGTCGACCAAAACATAGCGCATGGAGAAATGCTGAGCCATACGCACAAGTGCGTCATAAATTGCCATATCACCATGGGGATGATATTTGCCGAGCACATCACCGATGACCGTTGCTGATTTCTTGAACGGACGGTTGGAGAGCAGTCCTGCTTCATGCATAGCATAGAGGATTCTCCGCTGAACAGGCTTGAGGCCATCACGGGCATCTGGTAATGCCCGACCGACAATGACACTCATGGCATAATCTAAGTATGATGATTTTATTTCGTCTTCTATATATACGTTTGTTATTCGGTCTCGCATGGCAGTATTATACCTACGGTGTCATGAAAGTCAACATGGCTATTTAGTTCGATGAGGGAAGGGTGCGCACATCCATGACATGCTTACGCAACGGTAATACGTCGTTCGTTATACGGTAACGAAGCCCGTTCCGTTAGATATGAGTATTTGTCTTCAGCAATCGAATTCTTTGTATCAACCACATATTAACTTTCAATATCTAACGGGGCGGGCATCGTAATCTTTCAACGACTAACGAATCTCTATATCTTTACCCTAATCGGTCGTCTCTTCTCAAACGCGTAGACAGCATCAAAGCCGAAGGACTTCGCATACTCTATACCCTCCTGAAGTCCTACGCCCAGGTCAGCGACTTTGTGTGCATCAGAGCCAATCGTGATTCTTGTTATACCGTGGTTGCGCGCGTGCTGGATAATTGACCGGGCAGGATAGAATTCATCGAGTAGTCTGAAGCCAGCCGTATTGATCTCAAAGGCGATATTGTTTTCCTTAATTAAACGAAAAACCCCTGTAAGTACATCACGAGGGGCTTTCTTGATCGCATCACCATAGAATGCAAGCCCGTACTTCTTGTATACATCGAGGTGACCGATAGAATCGAACATGTGGGATTCCACAAGTTCTTTTATCGCACTGTAGTAATTGTCCAGGAGTTCATGAACAGTGTATTTTGTGAAGTACGTTGTGCATTCCTTTGAACTGTCAATGCACACGGAATTCAAACAATGTATGCTACCGAGCAGAAAATCAAGCTCAATCCCGTGCAGCAGTTTCTGCAACTGGGGTTCAATACCTTCGAAGTACCCTACCTCCAGTCCAAACTTCACCGTGAGACCGTGTTTCTTGTATTTCTCTTTTGCCTCCATGATTTCGTTTTGCATCCTGAGCAAAGCCTTACGTGTAAAAGCTTGTTGATGATTACCGAATTGGATGAGGGCGTCGTTGCGCTGCGGGTCGAGCTCACAGTGATTCGTGAAACAGATTTCATCCAAGCCGACTTTCACTCCCTGTGTACAATACTCATCGATATTTCCCTCAGCATCGATCGAGTGATTCGTATGGATATGATAGTCTATCATTGTTATGATTTAGATGCCGGCGGATTGATGCGGATTGAGACGGATAAGCATCCATTTGCATTCGCGTTCATCCGTTTGAATCCTATTCATCACGTCATAATGACGTTTTCTCCGAGGGGTTCAAATCTGTCTGCTTTTTCCTTAAGGTCATATGCAGTGTTCTCTGGGAAGGCGAAAATTTCTACGCGCTTGTTCCTACCTCTGATGAAGTCGACGAGCGGCACGAAGTCACCATCTCCTGAGGCAAGAACAATGGTATCGACGTGGTCAAGTATACCGAGGATATCGAGTGCAATGCTCATATCCCAGTTTGCTTTTGCTGAGCCGTCCGAGCGTGTGCGGACATCTTTTGTTTTTACTATGTAGCCGATTCGCTCAAGACTTGTGGCGAATGGTTTCACATCACCGTCTGGCGGTTGCACTATGTACGCATACGCCTTAACGAGCTTACGGTTCGCCGTGATCAATTTTAAGAGTTTCTCATAATTGACCTTTGCCGCATAGCCAGTGCGCGCTGAATAGTACAGATTTTGTGAATCAACAAATACTGCAACTGTTTCTTTTTTGAAAATCGTAGATGTTTCAATCAATTCTCTCAATGAACGGATTTCATTGGATAGTTCTATGTAAATAGCATTACTTTTTTCAAAGTATTTGTCTAGATCAGTTTTCATATCATTAAACAGCTGCACAAGCTTCTGCATATTTTTTTCGTCCATCTTTTTTCTTTTATCGAAACGGGATTTACCGAATACACTCATAAATTTCCTCCTCGTGTGCGATCTCGGGTGATGCTCCTAGTACTTAATTGCTTCTTGCATCTCTTTTGGCAGGTACTTGTACAATGTTGGCTGTGATACTTCATCGTTTACGTTTGTCCAAACGAGTACATACTCGTTTGTGCCGTGAATATCGACGAATATGAACTCATCACCATTGTAATACTGCCAGTGCTCATACGGTCGCGATTCTTCGTACTGAAGTGTATACGCGGCGATTTCGTCCGGTGTGCCATACTTTACATATATCCTGCCGCGGTCCGTTTTGTGACCAGCAGCAGATCCTTGGCTATATCTCTTATCTGCGTCTTCGAATCTCTGAGTGATCTCGAAATAATCATTCTCTCGCCAGAACTTGTTGAGATAATGTTTCTTTCCCTCTTCCGAGAAATTCTGAAACGCCTTGTACTCCTTGGCGCTCAGGAAATACTCTATCTGGTCGTAGTAGGGGAGGTTTTCGTAGCTTACTTCTTTCCTGACAGTACGCCGGATTTCAAAGGGAACCTTTTTTTGTGTGATGAACTTGCCGTCTTCACTATTGACTTCGATGGTGAGTGTATAGTTGCCTGTTTCAAAATCCTGAATACTCAAACCAAAGTTCATTGCCTGCGATTCGTATTGCTTGCCAATAAATCGTGGAATCTGCGATATCATGGTTCCCGCAGTATCGGTTACTATGTAGTGAATCTTAAACCGACTCGAATCGGGCACAATATTATACATCTCATAGTAAACATACAGTTTTGAGTAACGCTCATTGAACACATGCGAAGGATGTGGGACCACTCTCAGAGTACCCTTATGAAGATATGTGTCTATCGTGTCGTACACGATAGACTTAGCGATAAGAATGTCGCTTATTCGATAATCATCTTCACTGATCACGATTTCATCTGCCATACTTCCTGTTTTGTCGCCAGACGACACCGTTATGTCATACGCATATGAGCCCGCAGGAACATGCAATCCAAATTGGGTAAGGAAAAGCAGTTGCTGTTGAGCCGCTTGAGAGAATGATGGGATCGTGTACTGGCGGTACAGTGTGTCGACAATACTGTCTGGACGCTCAAGGTTTTTCAGTGAAAAGACAATGGACGCTTTAGTGACAATGAGCGTGTCAGATGTCTCAAAGGACAATTCATGGTACGGAATGCCGCAGTT
>DAOVBK010000193.1 GCA_030670605.1 Candidatus Stahliibacteriota bacterium | reverse complement strand
ACGATTTGTCAAGACATTTAAGTCTCGTAAGCTGCACAACAATGGGGATTACTCGTACCGCAATGCCTCAATAGGATTAAGGGAAGCAGCACGGCGCGCTGGATAAATGCCAAAGAATATACCAACTGATGCAGAGAACCCGAACCCCAAAAGCACCATCCAGAATGACACAGCCGCCTTGAGTGGTGATACCGCAGAGATGATCTCGGCGAGTACAAACCCAATGCCGATACCGATAATGCCGCCAATAAGTGCAAGGATGACTGATTCGGTGAGAAACTGAAAGAGAATGGTCTGGTTTGATGCACCGACCGCCTTGCGAATGCCGATCTCACGTGTCCGCTCAGCGACTGATACGAGCATGATATTCATGATACCAATACCACCAACAATCAGTGAAATCGCTGCGATTGCAACGATTGCGACAAACCCGACACGTGTAATATTGCCGTAGAGGTCCATGAGAACCTGCTGTGTGTTCAACTCAAAATCGTTTTCTTCATCAAAACCGAGTCCATGCCGCCGGCGCACCAACTCGGTCACTTCATCCTTTGCTTGTTCAATCTTGCCTTCCACCGGTTTGATATCAATGGAGTAGCCACCATAGACGCGAGAGAATATTGAGCGCGTGTTTCGCGGAAACATCTTTTCATAGGTTGGATACGGGATAAGTATGAAATTGTCCATTGATTGACCGAGAAAAGATCCTTTTTCCCGGAACACACCGATGATCTTTATTCTATGACCCTCGACCATCAATTCTTTACCGACCGGAGATTCGTCTGGGAACAGATTCGTCGCAAGATACGAACCAACAATACCGACCTTCCTGCGGCGTAGTATGTCATCTCGCGAAAAGTCCCTACCACTTTCAACAAAATGATTGTTCACATATGAATAGTTTTCATCTGAACCGGTCACCGTTACACTGTTGACCTCATTATCTCTATATTTCAGACTCGTTACACGTGTGTCAATGTCAGGAATCGCAATCTCAACTGAAGGGAGTTTGGTAATCGCCTCTGCATCGTCTGGTACAAGGTCAGGCCTATCTGCCAATTTTTCCAGATCGCGGTGACCAGTTGATACCCATGTGAATTTCTGCAGAAAAATTAAATCCGAACCAATGGAACGTACTTGCTCAGCGACAGACCTATTGAGTCCTTCAATTAATGAAAGTATCGCAATCACCGTTGTTACACCGATAATAATGCCGAGTGTGGTCAAGAACGAACGCATCCGATGCGTTTTGAATGTTTGAAACGACACCGCTATTCTCTCGACAATATCACGCATCGTCGATTCTCCCATCCTTTAACTTCACGATTTTCGTTGCGTGAGAGGCAACATTCGCATCATGGGTAACGAGGACTATTGTATTACCTTCCTCCACCAGTTTGTCAAATATCTCCATTATCTCAGCGCCGGTCACAGAGTCGAGATTACCGGTCGGTTCATCGGCAAAAATGATACGGGGATCATTAACCAAAGCGCGTGCGATCGCCACACGCTGACATTCGCCACCCGACATCTCATTGGGCCGATGATGCATGCGGTCACCGAGCCCAATCTTGTTAAGGATATCCTGTGCTTTTTCAATCTTCTCCTTTTTCCGCACTCCCCCGTACATAAGTGGGAGGGCGACATTATCGAGTGCAGTTGAGCGCGGCAAGAGACTAAAGCTCTGAAAGACAAACCCAACGTATTTGTTCCGTATCTGAGCCAATTCTTGATCAGTGTATTTTGAAACCAATCTATCCTCAAAATAGTACTCGCCTGAGGTTGGTGAATCAAGACAACTCAGTATATGAACAAGTGTTGACTTGCCGGACCCGGATGGTCCCATGATCGAGATATAATCATTACGCTGTATCTGCACAGTCACACCACACAGTGCTTCAACCGCCACCTTGCCACGCATATAGGTCTTTCGGATATCAACAGCGCGGCAGATACTGTTGTTTTCTTTCATCACGAGCGTATTGACCCCAACAAACCCCGCGGTCTAAAACCCTGTGACGTTGAATCTTTTTCCTCTACTTTGAATGATACCTTCTGTTTGTCCTTAAGCTTGGAGAGAACTCGATAGGGTCCGATAATGATTGTATCACCCTCAGCAACGCCACTCGTAATCTCTGTTTCCGTATCACTCGACACACCCATGGTGATCTTGGTCAAGTGAGCCTCATCACCGTGCACGACAAAAACGGTTTGTGCAGTTGTATCCTCTTCCTCAATTTCACGTTTGCCCGCTGCCTGAATCGGGATGACAATAACACCCTCTTTGTTGCTCGTAATAATATCAGTCTTTACATTCATACCTGGTCGGAGAAGTGATGAGAATTCAGCCAGTTCGATCTCAACTTCAAAGTCGGTCACATTGTCAGTGGTCAATTGACTCACGATCGGCATGAGACCAGTCTTTGTCACCGTACCCGGGAATATCGAATCAGGCAATGCGTCGGCAATGACCTCCGCACTCTGCCCGAGCCGAACATCCGGGATGTCCGTCTCATCAACACGAACGACCGCAAGCATCTGCGACATATCGGCAATGGTCATGAGCACGGTTCCCTGATAGTTCATCGTGCCCATGACTGCAGTTTCTCCCTCTTCAACATTGATTATCATAACCTTACCAGATATCGGCGCGTATATACGCGTCTTGCGGTAGGCATCTTTCGCCCTGTCATATTGTGCTCTGGCGGTCTCATGGCTTAATGTATATTTCTCAAAGCTTTCTTGCGATATCAATTCTTTCTCGAACAGTTTCTGCGCACGCACAAATTCCTGCTCTGCTTGCTGTAACTGTGCCTTAGCAAGATTCATGCTCGCCCGCGCATCAACATCATTCAGTTCAATAAGGAGATCTCCTTTCTTGACGTTGTCACCTTCACTGCAGTGAATCCGCTCAATACGCGCGATTGTCTCTGCTGAAATGTCGACTTGCGATTGTGCCCGTAGTATCCCAGACGCGGTCACCTCTGACTGTATGTTACCGATGCTCACGATTGCCACTTCAACTTCCTCGCCTTTCTCTCGTTGCAGCAGATTTGCCACGACAATAACGATTATTACAACAATAACACCGATAACAATCAAAAACTTCTTTTTCATTTTCATTATTACTCCTTGGTGAGCGACACACCACCCAGCAAGAATGATAGATTTGCCCGCTGTATGTAGAATTCGCTGAGCGATGATGTGTAGGTCACACGTGACCCATAGAGCGCTTTCTCAATTGTCAAGAGGTCAAGAAAGGAAACAACGCCGAGCGCATACTGCTCGCGCGCAATCTCCGTTGCCTCAGTTGCAGCATCGAAGCTTTTATGTGCATACTCCAACTGCTCATATGCTTCAAGAAGTGAATAGTAGGCAGTACTCAATGCCTTCTGAGATTCTAACACATACGTCATCTGTGCAGATTCTTGCTTCTGCAACTCTTTCTTCGCGCTCAGAACATTGAAAATAATCGTCTTGATCTCAAAAATCGGTAGGCTCATGCTGATTCCATAGTTTTTTACTGCATTGTCTCTGTAGTGCTGAAAATCGAAGATAAAAGAATCTGCACTATATGAATACCCGTAGAAAAATGATACTCGTGGCAAGAACGACAAATATGCTGCCACAAGATCGAGCTGTGCAGCGTTTCTGAATTCACGAGCGACGCGGACAGTGTAGTTTGCCCTTTCGAGAATCGTGGCAAGTGAATCCAAAGACGGGATGTGCGTACGTGCCGGCAGCACAAGTGAGTCAATGGGATAGACAGGTTGTTCCGTCGCGAGAACGACCTTTAGTTCCTCCTGAGCAGTTATTTGCGCTGTCCTCGCACGGGCTCTATCCTGAAGTGCACCCAGGTGAAAAACCTCTGCCTGTAGCATATCGAGACGTGATGCCGCACCGAGTTCATATTTGGTCT
>DAOVBK010000047.1 GCA_030670605.1 Candidatus Stahliibacteriota bacterium | reverse complement strand
CATCGCATACGAGAGCACGATGGAGCAGTAATTCTCACGGTTCCACAATACTATAGTGCTAATGACGTACAGACGATGCTTGGCGAAAAACGTTTAGTCATATATGAAGTCACGTATTCCCAGGAACAGGCAATCAAGGTTGGCTACCTGCACGGAGATGAATCAAGACCGGTATATCTTGCAGATACGTTCGCCCACATGAATGATATCAAGGATGTCCGTGTCAGATTTGATTCACGGTCACGGCCGTTCGTGGACATGAAACTAAAGGAGAAACAAAAGTCACCACGCGATATTGGCTATGAAGTCGATGGTGATATTATAGGGATTACTACACTTGACACGCGTGGCAAAATCGATAGAATACGTTTGTACGCGAGTATGTCATACTATGATTTGCAGGTTTTACGAGCAGCGTTGCTCGAACCATTACCGTTTATTCAGACCAAAACTGTGACAGAGGATAGCAATTGATAACCTTTGTACTCATTGTTTACACAGTCTTTGTTGGCATCCTGTTTTTCTATTCACTGCATTCGTTTGTACTCATCTACTACTATTTTCACTGTAGGAAGAATAAGCAAAAGACTGTCAAGAAACAATTGAAGGATTTCCCGTACGTAACAGTCCAGTTGCCAATATATAATGAACGTTTCGTGGTGCACAGACTTTTGAAATCAGTTGTTGGGCTTGATTATCCACGAGACAAGCTTGAAATACAGGTGATAGACGACTCTGACGACGAAACGGTTGGCGTGCTCGAGAGGCTTGTGGCGTACTACAAAAATGAAGGTTTTTGTATTGAACACATACGGAGGGGCTCACGTACAGGATTTAAGGCTGGAGCACTCCAATACGGGCTCGAACGTGCAGGTGGTGAGTTCGTTGCCATTTTTGATGCGGATTTCATTGTACCACGTCATTTCCTCAAGGAAATGCTGCCCGAATTCGAAGAAGCCAGCATTGGTGGTGTCCAAGCGCGCTGGGGTCACCTCAATACTGATTCTTTTCTTACCCGGTCGCAGGCAATAAGCCTTGATAATCATTTTGCCATGGAACAACGGCTGCGATCATACGCTGGTTGTTTTATCAGCTTCAATGGTACGTGCGGCGTGTGGTCAAAGCAGGCAGTCATTGACGCTGGCGGGTGGCACGGGGATACACTCGCCGAGGATCTTGATCTGTCATACCGTGTACAGCTTAAGGGGTGGTCTATTAAATACAGGAATGATATTGTTGTCGACGGGGAACTGCCAGCAAATGCGTATGGGTATCGGATTCAGCAGAACCGTTGGGCAAAAGGTACGATTCAGGTCGCACGCAAACTTTTACCCTTGATCTGGCGATCGTCTTTGCGACCGTTCGCGAAATACGAATCCTTCATACATCTAACCTGCCATATCAATTTTGTAGCTATGCTTGGTCTCGCGGTGTTTTCAATACCGATTGTGTACTTCAAGATTGCGGGCATTGTATCTGATGTCTACTTCATTGCTCTGTCATTCTGTACAATCGGTGCCTTTGGCTATCCAGTGTCATACTATCTTTCTCAGCGTGACAGCTACCGTGATTACAAACGAAGAATCCCTTTCATCGTCGGTGTGATTGCGTATAGCATGGGGTTGTCAGTCTCAAATACAAAGGCGATCATTGAGGGGTTATTCGACAAAGGACACGTTTTTGTAAGAACGCCAAAAACTGGTGGGATCAGTAAATCGTATCGGCCTACGGCACGGTCGGTCGTACCCTTTCTGGAAGTTATACTTGGACTCTATATGTGTGTGGGTCTTATCTATGTTACTGTTCATATGCAGTTCATACTCGTACCGTTTCTTTTACTGTATGCGATTGGGTTTCTTAGCATGGGTTTCTCATCACTTTTTGATGGTATAAGAGTTTTACATTCACAGGAGGTCTTATGCTCAAAAAAGAGCTCCTAGACATACTCGTTTGTCCGAAATGCAACGGCAAACTCGAGTACGAAAAAGAGGCAGAAGAATTAGTCTGCCATTCATGCAAGCTTGCATATGCGGTTAAAGATGATATCCCAATTATGTTGATTGATGAAGCGAGGAAAATTAATGATTAGCGCAATCCTTTCATTAAGCATTATTTTGAGTACTCAGTTTAATGCTGTGAGCAATGGCTACACTATCTCATTCTCAATGGATAGGGTAGCGCAGGAACATGATGCTGAACGCATCGTCTGGTTTGGTAATGAAGGTGAACCTGATGTACCATCCTATGTGTACAAGATCGGTATCCCGCAGGGCAGCACCGTTGAAGTGACAACATCAAACGTGACGGAAGTTGTCGTTCGTGATACATTGATTGAACCGGTTGTCTATCTGGGCATATATGAACCGCCCATTCCTAAAGATGTTGATCGCTTCGGTGCAGTGTATAAAAAAAATGCATTGTATCCTGAAAATCTTATTGAGGTCAGCAAACCAGGCTATTTTCGTGACGTGTATGTCGTTACCGTCAGACTGAATCCTGTACGTTACAACCCGGTCACACGAGAAGCGCGTATCGTGAAAAAGGTAACGGTAAACATTCGATTCTCCGGTACTGCTCAGCAGAAGCCGATTATCGATGAATCTTTTGATGGTATCTACAAGCGGACTATTGTCAATTATGAGCAGTGTAAGACATGGCGTCGGGATATTTCAACACCGCAGCCCATGTTGCAGAATCTATTTGCCTCAGGTGTTTGGTATAAGATAGAAGCAGACAGCGAAGGTTTGTACACAATCGGTTATGACGAAATACAGGCAGCCGGCATTGACCCGGCACAATTTGATCCGCGGACCATGAAGATATACACCGCTGCATTTGATCTCTTGCCGAAGGACGTAACCTCTTCATCCGCAGATTCGCTCGTCCAGGTGCCGGTATTTGTCGGGGGCGAAGATGACAACAGTTTTGACCGTGGTGACTACGTGCTGTTTTATGCCTTTCCTGCGAGTCATCTGGAAGTTGATGACGCAGGAGTGAGCTGGTATGCGAATGCTTATGCACGCAACAATGTGTACTGGTTTACCTTTGGCGGTGAATTCGGAGAGCGCATGGAAACCGTTGATGCGGTATGGAATGGTGCAACGCCTGATTCAACGGTCCGGGAGATTCTCCACTTTGAAGAAGACCGGGGCAATGAGACGCGGTCTGGCATCAACTGGTTCTGGCTCGGTGTATCACCAGGAAGCAGTCCGAGTGCGAGCATAACCGTTCCGATCGCGCACCCGCGTGCACGCGGTCAGGCAGATATCAGTGTTGGTGTATTCACGGAAAGGCTCGGTTCATTCATCTATAATTGTGAACTTGGTGGAGAGCTTTTCTTTTATGATACGTTGTCACTTCCGCGTAAGGTCAGTCTGCCGCCTAACTACATAGACGGAAGTGGTGCCTTATCAGGCGATGCTTCTGATTTTGTCTTTACCATTACGAGACCAGCAGGCACAACCGTGAGTCTGAGAACCCTGTTTGACAATATCGATCTGCAATACGCCCGTCGCGCTGAGATCAATGCACCATTTCATGCGTGGTTTGAGCAGGAGACAACCTACACGGTCAGATGTACGGATGTTAGTACTGACCCATTCATACTCGATATTACAGTTCCACGGAGCCCACTGGTGCTCAGTAATTACACGAGTGCCGGGAACACGGTTACACTTTCGAGCAGCACAGATTCATTCCAGTTGCTCTACTTCTCGAAATACGAATTAGCAAAACCAGCTGAACTCATTGCTGCCAATCCAGGCAGGCTCAGGCAGCCAGGTGCAGGGTGTGAGTATCTTTTTATTACTCATGAGAATTTCTACAATGCGATCATGCCGCTGGTGGAATACCGTAGTCAGGAGTATACTACGCAGGTCGTCAAGGTACATGATATCTATGATGATTTCTCGTACGGAAGGTATGAACCATTAGCCATCAAGCACTTTCTCTACTACGCATACAACAACTGGACAACAGTACCGACCTTTGTCTTACTTGTCGGTGATGGAACCTATGATTACAAGAACAATCTCGGTAAGCCGAATTCACCCAATTTTATCCCCATGTATGAAGAACGTTCAATCATCTTCGGCAATGCAGGTATACCACCCAACTATATCTATGAAGGTGAATACGTGAATTTTTTCGGTACTGGTGAGATGATGGTGCTCGGTAGAACGACGGTGCGCATGCCGCAGGAGGTGCGTGATTTCACTGATAAGGTGATCACCTATGAGACGAAAGACATTGATGGCATGTGGAATAATCGGCTCATCCTTGCTGGTGATGATGAATACAGCAATTCCTATGGTTGGGAGAGTCCGTACACGCATTGCGGTCCATGTGAGTCCATTGCCAACACGGTCTCGAATTCACGGTACTCGTTTGCAAAAGTGTACATGGTAAGTTACGCAGGAAATAATCAAGGGATTTTTTCATATCCGACAAAAAAACCTGATGCCCAGACTGCGTTCATCAGAGAGTTGAACAAGGGTGCGTATGCGGGCGTGTTCTTCGGTCATGGCAATACGCATCAGCTTGCGGACGAGCAGCTGTTCTGGGCAAGTACAGACATACCGCGGATCAATAATGGCAGGAGACAGTACCTGTTCTATTTCGGTTCATGTACGGTCGGCCGGTTTGACGATACTGACCATGAGTGTATTGCTGAAGAACTCGTGCGCATAAAAGATGGTGCGATCGGTGCGCTCGGTTCATCGTGTGGAACTGGTCCAGGGAACAATGCAATCATTGGCAAACAGTTATTCAATTCAGTAACTGACACGACGAGCGACCTCACCATGGGTGAGCACTGTTTTGTTGCACGTGATGGCGCGTGGAGTGCGCGTTATCTCCTGCTTGGTGATCCGGCAACGAGAATGAGAATGGTCAGGCAGCGTATGGAACTGACTGCGTGGCCTGAGAAATTGCGACCGCTCGAGGAGCTCAGCGTCGCAACCGGCCAAAATGACCATTATGTCAGCGCCACCGATCAAGATGACTTTTATCTCAGCGCCCTTATCCGGGACGCAGACACGATCCGTGCACTTGATTCTACGACAGCCTATTCCATTGCCGGGTATGTCTGGCGCGAAGTGCAGACCGGAGCCAGCACGTATGTGCCATTCGGATATGCGATCGATGGCAAAGAAATCTATCAAGGATACTGGGATGATACGGCAACCATCATTGTGCCACAAGTCTCAACAACCAACAACCCAGTCATTAAGGCATACAGCCACCGGCAGATGAAAGGTTCAATGATCGATTCCATACGCGTGTATGGTACTGCTTCACCATCATCCGATGAGAGCGGTCCGCACGTATTACTGTACGATGGTGGTAGGAAATTGACTGATAATGATTGGGTGGAAGAGGAATTCACCCTCACCGGCACGGTCTCTGACACGAACGGTATGTACCTGCTTCACCCGACCGAGAGCGCACTCGGTTTCTTTCTTGAAATCAATGGGAAAATCAAGGAGAGAATCGACCTGCGCGACTATTTCCGCTATGACAGAAATTCGCAAACAGCAGGTGAATTCACTATTCAAATCTCATTACCCGAGGATGAGAATACGATTGTGGTCAATGTTGCCGATAATGTTGGTAATCAGGCAATTGATACACTCCACCTCAATGTTGAGCAGCAGGATAGAATAGCGATTGAGAATCTTCTTATGTATCCTAACCCGCTCAAGAATGATGGTGGTTTATGGTTCACATTTGATCTGACAAATGCTGCTACAGCAGATGTTAAGGTTTTTACGATTGCCGGGAGGCTCATCAGGACAATCGAGAATGTCTCATGTCAAGCTGGTTACAATCAGATACACTGGGATGTACACGATAGATATATGGATGACATTAGCAACGGTGTGTATTTGGTGAAAGTGACCGTGAGTTCAGGCACGGCAAGCGATGAGAGTGTGGAGAAGTTCATAATCGCACGGTAGACGGAGCAGATGCAGGATGTATGATATCTTGTATCGTGTATCCTGTATCCCGTATCCCGGTTCGGAGGAGTTGTATGGGTAAATTCATCGAAGGGATAAATTTCAATAGCGATATTGCCAGGATCACACTTCATGGTGTTGTTGACCGTCAGGGCATTGCTGCTGAGGTCTTCGGCGCACTTGGTCAACACGGTCTTAATGTTGAGTTAATTTCAACAACATCGATTGGTCGTGGTCGTGCAGATATCTCGTTCGCGGTCCTTGAACCGTATGTTGATAAGGCCTGCAAGGTCATTGAGACAATGCGGGAAACGTTCAAGACAAAGAAGATCGCGGTCGACAAGAACTGCGCGCTCATAACCATATTCGGCCCAATGTTGTCTTCGACACCGGGAATCGCTGGTAAGGTTTTCGCCAGACTCGCTGATCATGGTGTGAACATCGAGATGATTAGTGCATCACTTTCGTCCGTGAGTATTGTTGTGCAGCGGGAGAAAGTGACTAATGCAGTAAAGGCTATTCAAGATGAGTTTGTGAAGTAGCGTGGAGATTTTTCAACTGGAATCGGGGTTAGGAAACTCCTTCCACAGAAAGAGGGAACAGTAATCTGGATGCAGGGAGCAGTAAACAGTAGATTGATTGTGGGAGCGACTTCCCAGTCGCGATTAGAGCGACCAAATCATAGGTTTGGTCAAATCATGATAAAGAGGTCCCTCGCTTCTGAATGGAAGCTTCTCTCGGTACACTCGAGACCGAGGGCGGGACACTGAACCCTCGCCCTTTGATTAAAGGGCGAGGTCCGTGGAGGAAAAAATGAAGATGCTACAAAAAATAGCTCTTTTGCTGGGTTGCATCACTATCATTCTTGGCGTTGTTGCACGTTTGTTCTTCCCTGAAAAGATTCTTTTTGGGCTCGGCGCAATAACGTATTTGCGTTTAACAATAGTAATGCTTCTTTTCTCAATCACCTTTTATTTCGGGTGCAAAGAGTGAGTAGAAAGAGAAAGTAAGCAGTAGACAGTAGGGAGCCCCGTATTTCTTTTGAAAGACGGGGTGCGCGATTTTTCGTCCAAATCAAGATTTGGGAAAAATCGGCATAAGCAGTAGACAGTAGGAACAAGGAGTACTGACTATTCACGACTGGCTACTAACTACTCTTCCTCGTATTTTCTTCAATCGCGAGGATGACAAGGATAAGGTCAGCTCCAGCAAGGAGGCTGAGAAACCATAGCGCGCCAATAATGAGTATGTAAAACGCCATTGCCACGCCACCGAGTGGACCCCAAATGCCCGGTGCACCATAGCGGCTGCTGAATTGGCTCAGTGCAGCACCGCCGACAAGCATGACAAAAAAACCAATGATTGTGAACACTGCCACAACCCATGCAAATATCTTCAAGATAACTGATATCGTCCGTAATGCCTTGAACTTTTGTTCCATATTGCCTCCTTTATTTCATTGTAGCGCAGATACGATACGATGTCAACGCACGCCAGTCAGTGCGCCAACACCTCGTTATCAGGGGGACGTGATGTAGAGACACACGGTTTCGTTGTATAGTTTGATAGCTGCATAGTTGTATGGTTGCATTACTGACCATCTGCCATAAGCAATACGCCATAGGCCCATTCTGCGCGAGACACGCCTCGCAACACGTACTTATGTTCTTACTGTTTGGCTGTATATAACATTGCCTTCTTTATAGAAAAAGATTTTCTGTCCTCTGCGAACAACTTCGGTTGAATCTATTTCACGAGCCTTTAGACGAATCTCAGATAGGACAAAGAGATGTTTCACTTCTTGAGGATAGGCACCAAAACGATCAGTGATTTCCTCTTTGATCGAACGCAGTTCGTGCTGAGACTCAACCGTTAGGAGCCTCTTGTATAACGCGGTTCGTTCGTAGGTTTTTGCGATATACGTGCCCGGTATGTAAGCGTCCATTTTTACATCGAGCAATGGTTCATGGATGACTTTCATACCCTGTAATGCGCTTACTGCCTCACGCAGTATTTTGATGTACAGATTGTATCCGATTGCATTCATATGACCTGACTGCTCTTTTCCCAGGAGATTTCCAACGCCGCGTATTTCCATATCCCTCAGTGCAAGCCGGAACCCTGAGCCGAGCGACGCGTACGCGATGAGCGCACTGAGTCTGCGGTGTGCTTCATCAGTCATCCGCTTGTGAGAAGGAACAATGAAGAATGCATAAGCCTGGACGTCGGTGCGTCCAACTCTGCCTCTCAGTTGATGCAGGTCGGCAAGACCGAATTGATACGAGTGGTCCACAATGATGGTGTTGACACGGGGCATATCCAATCCCGATTCAATAATTGCAGTAGAGAGGAGGAGGTCGTACTTTCCCTCTATGAAATCCACCATTCTCCTAGCGGTGATGTCTTCGCGCATCTGCCCGTGGAGCATGCAGATCTTGACATCGGGAAGAAGTGTGCTCAGTTTCGTGCGAACCGTATCGAGTGTCTGGATACGGTTGTGCACGAAGAATACTTGACCACTGCGTTCGATTTCAGCAATGATTATCTTTCTGATCTCTTCTTCATCATAATAAAGAACTTTCGTTATGATATCCTTGCGTCCGGGAGGTGGGGTGTATATGTTGGAGACATCCTTGAGTCCTGTTAATCCCATGTACAGTGTGCGCGGTATCGGCGTCGCAGAGAGATAGAACGTATCAACCCCCGGAGCGATGTTTCTTATTTTCTCTTTTTGCACGACACCAAATCGCTGCTCTTCGTCAATAATGAGTAGTCCCAAGTCCTTGAAAAACACATCTGGTTGGAGCAATCTGTGCGTACCAATCACAATATCAACGCTTCCGCTCGCAATGTCCTTGAGCACCTTGCTTAATTCATCCTTTTTCCTAAAGCGTGACACCATCTCGACACGGACCGGAAATGGCTCTAATCGTTGTTTGA
>DAOVBK010000122.1 GCA_030670605.1 Candidatus Stahliibacteriota bacterium | reverse complement strand
GCTTGTTCGTATTCGAGATCCGAAAAGCCAGCCATCTCGCCAGCTTTACTCTCCACATATACCTTGATATCATGTGACATCAATTCATTCACACCCATTGGCGATAAGCCAACTCGATACTCGGGTGTGTTTTTAAAGGGCGGCAATTCCTTCGGGATACCGAAAATCATTTAACAACCTCCTTCTTTTTTCTAAGAAAAAATTGATGGATACGGATTGACACAGATTCAAACGGATGTTTGTCTGCATTTGCTTCTATTTGTCTGAATCTATAATATGTTTTTTTCTTTATATTCACCGTAGACTTCCCTTAATGCATCTGATATTTCACCGATTGTTGCGTACGTCTTAACAGAATCGAGGATTGACTGCATGAGATTGGCATTTTCCAATGCAGCTTTTTTCACTTTGCTGAGTGAGCGCCTCACTTCTGTGTCACTCCTCTGACGCTTGATTCTATGCAGTCGCTGTTTCTGCTTCCTCACAACCTGAGGTGACATTCTGAGCGTTGCAAGCTTCTTTGTCCTCTTTTCCGTGACGAATGTGTTGACACCAATAACCTGCGTGGTACCATTCTCAACCGACTTCTGATACTCGTAAGCACTCCGGTGAATTTCTTTTTGGAAATAACCACTCTCAATCGCCGCTAACGCTCCACCCATCTTGTCAATCTTTCCGAGGTAGTCATTTACGTCCTTTTCGATACGATTTGTTAAGGATTCTATAAAGTAAGAGCCACCGAGCGGGTCAGCAACGTCAGGAATACTACTCTCATAGGCGATGATTTGCTGTGTCCGCAACGCCAGCTTAACTGACTCCTCGGTTGGTAAGGCGAGCGCTTCATCGCGTGAATTCGTATGCAGACTCTGCGTACCCCCGAGCACAGCTGCAAGAGCCTGGAATGCAACACGTATTGCATTGTTATCAGGTTCTTGGGCAGTGAGTGTTGCGCCAGCAGTTTGTGTATGAAATCGTAGCATCCAGGATTTGGGATTGCGTGCATTGAATTTCTTTTTCATAATGCGAGCCCAAATCCTCCGCGCGGCTCTGAATTTCGCGATCTCCTCGAAAAAGTTGTTGTGTGCGTTAAAGAAAAACGAAAGTCGCGGCGCGAACGAATCGACATCAAGCCCTCCGCGCTCGACCCCGTATTGTACATACGTAATTCCGTTTGCGAGTGTGAATGCGAGTTCCTGTGCAGCCGTGGCACCGGCTTCGCGTATGTGATATCCTGACACTGAGATGGTGTTCCATCTGGGAACGTATTTGCTGCAGTATTCTATGATATCCACGGTTATCTTAATAGAAGCAGCCGGAGGATATATATAGGTTCCACGTGCAATGTACTCCTTGAGCAAGTCGTTCTGAACCGTACCGGCAAGTTCTGACTTTGAAACACCCTGTTTTTCAGCAACCGCAATATACATCGCAAGGAGCACAGCAGCAGTTGCATTGATTGTCATCGATGTGCTCACTTTGTCTAGTGGTATTTGGTTAAATAGAATCTCCATGTCGGCGAGTGTATCAATGGCAACACCTGTCTTACCAACTTCACCGGCTGCGAGCGGACCGTCAGAATCATACCCCATTTGGGTTGGTAAATCAAACGCGACTGAGAGTCCAGTCTGACCTTGATCAAGTAAATACCGATAGCGACGGTTCGATTCCTCGGCTGTGGCATACCCTGCATACTGACGTATTGTCCAGAGCCTCCCGCTGTACATCGTCGGATATACCCCACGTGTGAATGGAAATTCACCAGGGTCACCGAGGTCCTTTTTATAGTCCAGGTCGCGTATGTTTTCAGGTTTGTAAAGCATGTTTACTGAATAACCATTAGTTTTTCTCTACTGTTTACTGACTGGCCCTTCTGCACGAAAATTTGTCTGACAATACCATCTTTCGGTGATTTGATTTCGTTCTGCATCTTCATTGCTTCAACCACAATGAGTCCTTGTCCTGCTTTCACCGTATCACCCTCATGCACTTCTATTTCAACAACGAGCCCCGGCATAGGAACGGTCACCGTGACTTCTTTTTTCTCGCTCGCCGCCGGACTCGCCTTCATCAGTCGGTGAATCTGTTCATCAAAGACTTCGGCTGTGTATTCCTCTTCGTTCACCCTGAGACGATTTTCAGCATCAAAAACAATGCTGTAGAGCTTGTCCTGTACAACCAGTGTCATCTGTGCATTGTGATAAGGAGCAGCAATTTCCGCGCGAACACGCTTGTTTTGCAGATGGACGACAAATGCATTTCCTTCTCTGTCCACACTGAGTTTGTATTCTTTGTCGTCGACCTTGACGATCACATTCATGTTACATTCTCCTCATCATTGACTGCCGTCCAAACATCTTCCAACGGCTTGTTAGAGAACGTTGCTTCGTGGTTTTCACTGTGGCTTGTTGTTCCCGTATCATCTTGCCAATTGCCGCTGCAATTGCAGCCACCTCATAGTTGTCTTTCTTATACGTAAGCTTCCCGAGTTGCCGGTCAATGAACGTAGTATCATACTCTCCAGTGACGAAGTTCTTATTGCTCATGACCAGCACGTGGAAAGGAATTGACGTCTTTATTCCTCTGATTACAGTTTCACTCAGTGCACGCTTCATGCGCACCATGGCTTCTTTTCGTGTGGGCGCCCATACAAGCAACTTGGCAATCAGCGGGTCATAGTAGATCGGCACTTCAAATCCCTCGTAAATACCACTATCAAAGCGCACTCCGGGTCCTCCTGGCTCAATGAGCTCAGTGATTCTGCCGGTCGATGGTGCAAAGTTGTTCTCGGGATCCTCAGCAGATATGCGGCATTCAATTGCCGAACCATGCATAACAATGTTCTCTTGTTTCAGTCTGAGCTTTTCATCCGCTGCAATGTGGAACTGTTCTTTCACAATATCAATGCTGGTGATAAGTTCTGTGACCGGATGTTCGACTTGCAGCCGTGTGTTCATCTCGAGGAAATAGAAATTCATATTCTTGTCTACCATGAATTCAACGGTGCCAGCATTTGTGTAGTTTGACGCTCGTACTGCCTTGACCGCTGCCTCTCCCATTTTCTGCCGTAACTCGTCGCTCATGATTGCTGATGGTGATTCCTCAATTAACTTCTGATGCCGACGTTGAATTGAGCACTCCCGCTCGAATAAATGGACAACACCACCGTGATTGTCTGCAAGAATCTGGAATTCGATATGTCGGGGTGCTTCAAGGAACTTCTCTACGAAAATTGTTGGATTGCCGAATGCAGATTGTGCCTCACCGATTGCCTGTTTCATTGAAGCGACGAGGTCTTTCTGTTCTCTGACAACACGCATGCCTTTGCCACCTCCGCCACCTGCTGCTTTTATGAGCACAGGAAAACCGATCTCCTCGGCAACTGCGAGCACCTCTTTTTCTTTCTTGATCGCACCGCCACTACCGGGTATCACGGGTATGCCTGCTTTGCTCATTGTCTTCTTCGATGCGATCTTGTCTCCCAACAGTTCGATTGCCCGCGATGTAGGACCGATGAAAACAATGCCATTCGTTTCGCACGCCTTGGCAAATTCGGTGTTCTCGGCGAGAAATCCATAGCCCGGGTGAATTGCTTCAGCGTGCGACTTCTTCGCGACTTCAATTATTTTCTCTATCCTCAGATAACTCTCAGCTGCTGGCGCTGGCCCCAAATAGTGTACCTCATCAGCATAGCGCGTGTGTAGAGCAACACGGTCAGCATCGGAATATACAGTCACTGAAGCGATGCCCATTTCGCGACATGCCCTAAGAACACGTACAGCAATCTCTCCGCGATTTGCGACTAGTATTTTCTTAAACATACCTCTTACCTCAAAGTTCCAAGAACCAAGCCCTAACAGATGGTTTAAGGGTTGGGGTTAGGATGCTGGATAACAACAATGCCAAATTACAGATGTCAAATGACAAATGAATGCCAAAATCCCAATGATTAATTTTTGACATTTGACATTCGGGCTTCAATTGGAATTGGATATTTGGTATTGGTCATTCAATATCTCCAGCATCTTTGCCTTGACCCAACAACCAACAAAAGTTTATCACAACGGAATATTCCCATGTTTCTTCGGCGGATTTGTGTCACGCTTGTTCTCGATCATATCCAGTGCCTCAATGATGCGCGGTCGTGTTTCTAATGGTCGTATGACTGCATCAATATATCCTTTGCTCGCCGTGACAAACGGATTGGCAAATCTCTCTGTATAGTCGTCTATCAGCTTTTTCTCAACGGCTTTCGGGTCTTTGGCTTCCTTAATCTGTTTCCGGTATAGTATTCTCACCGCACCATCAGGACCCATGACTGCGATTTCTGCGCTTGGCCAGGCATAGTTAATATCAGCACGCGTATGTTTTGAACTCATAACGCAATATGCACCACCATACGCCTTCCGTGTGATTATGGTAACACGCGGCACCGTGGTTTCACAGAATGCATACAGCAGCTTTGCGCCGTTCTTGATGACACCGCCCCATTCCTGTGCAGTACCAGGCAAGAATCCTGGAACATCAACAAAGGTCACTATTGGTATGTTGAAACAATCACAGAAACGGACGAATCGCGCGCCCTTCATGGCTGAATTCATTCCCAAAACACCGGCAAGAACAGCCGGTTGATTTGCGACAATACCAACTGACCTGCCATTAAATCGCGCGAATCCGACAATGAGATTTGGTGCATAGTACTTATGCACTTCCAGAAACTCCCCATGATCAACGATATGCTTGATGACCTCAAGCATATCGTATGGTTTGCTTGGGCTGTCCGGAATGATAGTATCGAGTTCTTTATCCATGCGATTGACATCGTCGGTTGCTTCGATTATCGGCGGATCATCCAGATTGTTTTGTGGGATGTAGGAAAGTAGATTCTTGATGAGATCAATACATTCGACTTCTGAATCAATAGCAAAGTGCGCAACGCCGGATTTTTCATTGTGAACCATTGCACCACCCAAATCCTCATAGGTAACATCTTCATGAGTAGCTGCCTTGACAACATCAGGACCAGTGAGAAACATAAATGAACCTTTGACCATGATAACAAAGTCGGTCATAGCGGGTGAATACACGGCACCCCCAGCGCACGGTCCCATGACTGCAGAAATCTGTGGCACGACGCCTGACGAAAGCACATTTCTTAAGAACACATACGTGTAACCGGCAAGACTATCAACTCCCTCCTGAATTCGCGCACCGCCAGAGTCTTTGAGGCCGATAATTGGACACCCCATTTTCATCGCGAGGTCTTGAAGCTTCACAACCTTCTCTGCATACGCCAGGGATAATGAACCACCGAAGACAGTGAAATCCTCTGAGAATATGCACACAGGCCGGTCATTAACCCTGCCATATCCAG
>DAOVBK010000204.1 GCA_030670605.1 Candidatus Stahliibacteriota bacterium | reverse complement strand
ATCTTTCCAGTACGACGTCGTCGCCGCAGATGTGATCGTAATACCACGTTCTCTCTCCTGTTGCATCCAATCCATTGTCGCAGAACCTTCATCTACCTCCCCCATTCTTCGGATTTTACCAGAGTAATACAGTATCCGCTCGGTGGTGGTCGTTTTACCAGCATCGATATGCGCTGCAAGTCCAATGTTGCGTATGTTCTTTATGTCAATCATGGGGATAGTATATCCATATCAGCAAACCTCGTCAATTGAAAAACTCGGGTTGGGTAATTTGTTTGTTTCTGAAGTATACTCCTACACCGTATTCGTGATTCGTATGTCGTACTCGTACTCATCATTAGCCCTCCACGAATATGAGCGACGAGTCACCATTACGACGACGCTGTCACTCCGGTACCCGCCGCTCCCTTTTCACTGCTGACTTCAATTCCCTGCCATTGTAGCGTCCAACTGCCATGGGTAACTGTTTGAATGTAACTATCACAAAACCACGTTCAATAGTATGCTGAGGGGGCATACGGATCGTCTGTCCATTAAGGAATTTTTTCAACTGCCATTCTTTAACCTCATAGCAATTCTGCCGTGCTCTCCTGCCAAAAAGCTGTACAAAATCGTTGTCCGGCTTTATTTCCTGATCATATATCTTGCCGACCTCTAACCCTTTACGGAGCGTCTTCACTTCCCGAAAGGAATACACCTGAGGTGTGGCAACACACGATGTCTCTCTTTCCTGGAATATTGAATATTTATTGAACCGCTCTGTCTCGATGCCAAATCGCCGGGAAAATTTCTCAACAGAAGCACCTTCGAACTTGATTTTCCCCATGTAGTCGACTCGCTGTTTGTATAATCCTCGTTTCGTAATTCTAGCAAGAAAAAACGGAGCGGTATCATTATCGTGCGGCAAAACCCGTGCGCACAGTTCCAGTTTCTTATCGAAACGTTCTCCTTGCCACTGTATGATTCCCGAACGTGTCCTGAAGTGTGGTATGTGTACAGGCATCAGTTCTGCCTCGGGGAATTTCTCGAGAAGGTAGGCAACAACTCCTTCATTTTCTTCGGGCGCAATTGTGCAGGTAGAGTAGAGCAACGTTCCGCCAGCGCGCAATGCTCTGAAGCCGGCAACAATGAGGCCCTTCTGTATCTTCGCCATCGTCTGGATGTTCCGCAAACCCCAGTGATACAGAACGGCTTTTGATTTCCGTATCGTACCCTCTGCACTGCATGGTGCGTCAATGAGTATTCGGTCAAAGTAATCCGGTAAGACCCGGTCAATCCTTTGCCCGTGCAGGTTTATGATCACTTCATTCAGAAGTCCACAGCGCTTACAATTGAACATCAGTCCGCGTATTCTCTTTCGGCTCAGTTCATTGGCGATCAACAAACCTGCGTTTTTCATTGATTGTGCGATTTGGGTGGTTTTGGAGCCCGGCGCTGCACAGAGGTCAAGAACGACCTCCCCTGGTTGCGGGTCAAGCACGATAACGGGGATCATCGATGCTACTTCCTGGACATACATCAATCCAAGATTATGCGTGATATGATTGCCGAGTTTTGCCTTTCCTTCATATGTGAATCCGTCATCATAGAATGTGAGCGGCTTTATTTTCAAATCCTTTAGTAGCAGAAGAACTTCATCTCTTTTTGCCTTCAGGGTATTAATGCGAAAAGATTGAACTAACGGTTTCTGAAGCGCAGTCATGAAACCATTGAAATCAGAGACTATTGGTTCATATCGCGAAAAAAGCTTATCAATTCGCACGTTCTATTATAACAGTGATGCACGGATAGTCAACAAAGCGTACTAGTTCATGTGGTCAGACCCGATGCACAGGCAGTCGACACAACGTGCTATGTACGCTGCTTGACAACACGGAAGCCTATCGTATAATTACATGGTTGAGGGAAAACAAGGAGGAGTTATGACAAAGTATTATCTCGCATCTGTACTCATCACCAGTCTCGCATTCTCATATGGTGTACGACCAGGCTTTGATATTGGTCTTGGCTGGCAGCACATAAGCTGGGATATGGACTACTATGAGGATGGCTATGATCTCAATGCGATTGGCTTCCATGTCGGAACCACAGTACCGTATTCGCGGTTCATCGGTCTTCACGCTGAGGTCTTCGGTATACGATTCTGGAGTATTGAAGACTACGATGATGATCTAACCGAAATCAATGTCGGCGGCCGTTCAGATCTGTATGCTCAGTTTGGCATTGGTGGTCAGATCGGTCTCATTGAGATGATCCAGGCGCGTTCAGTGTCACCATATTTCACACAGCACTTCATTCTCTATAGTCTCTCCCAAGGTGGCAGTTCCATGACAAACATCGGTTTTGGCATTGGTGCTGGCGTTGAATTCATGAGTAATTCATACGTAAGCCCCTTTGTCGAAGGCAACTTCACCTACACTGCACTTGATTTTTTTGAGACGATCGATATGACAGGCTTTGCATTCCGCGGAGGGGTACGGCTGAGCTGGAAAAAATAAATAGTTGCACAGAACAACTTAACGTGCTGTAGCCGGCAGTTCCACTGCATCGCGCAGGCGCCTGATTTCTGTTGTCGTTAACGCACGGATGTCGCCTGGCCGTAACCTGCCCAGACGTAACGGCCCCAGTGCAACACGCCTGATGGACAGCACTGGATGCTGAACACGCTCAAACATCTTCTTGATTTGATGATGGCGTCCTTCAGTAAGCATGACACAGAGCCACGAGCATTTCTCTGTTTTCCGTTCGAGCGTCACGCGTGCTGGTAGCGTCGTTGATTTTCGTTCGATCCTGATTCCTTTACGGAGACGCTGCAATGTTTTTTCCTGAGGGTGCCCCATAACCTTCACGCGATAGACTTTTTGCACATGCGTACGTGGGTGCATAACACGATTCGCGAGTTCTCCATCATTTGTGAGCAGTAAGAGACCATCAGCATCCCGGTCAAGCCGGCCAACCGGAAAAACTCGGATCCGTATCTTATTGGCGCGCAGCAAATCAGCTATGGTTGGTCTTCCCCAAGGGTCAGTAAGCGATGTTATCATGTTTCGCGGTTTGAAAACAAGAAAGTAGAATTTCCGTGGTGAGCGAATTTGGAGGAGCTTACCATCTACTTTGATATGGTCTCTGTCTGCATCTGCCTTTGCACCGAGTTGCGCAATCTTACCATTGACAGCGACACGACCTTCCGTGATCATCTGCTCGGCTTTTCGCCGCGATGCTACACCAACACGGCTGAGTATCTTCTGCAAACGCTCAATTGCCATTTTGTGATTCTGGCGACAGGTGTGTGATTCCGATCCGAACAAATAACCTAAAGGCGGAAAAATCTCGAGAAATCACTCTTGAAATTAACCGGATGATATTCTCCCCGTTCTTTGTTCAACTTGTAGGTCCCTTTGTACGACTTGTTGATCACCATCTTCAGCATATCACACAGATGGTCAATTTCCTCTTTTGTATTGTAGAGGCCAAAGCTGACGCGCACGGCTCCCGGGATTGCACTGCGATCCCGCGCACGAATCAGGGATTCAATTGCCTTTGCATCATCGCTGGACACTCCGAGCAACCGTTTCACATATGGATGCGCGCAAAAACATCCGTTGCGCGCGCCAATACCGCCTTCATAACTCAGTATGGCTGAAGCCAAAGCATGATGCACATCTTTGACATTGAATGCAATAACCCCTAATCGCTCCCTCGCCGTTTCGGGATTCTTGTCACCGTAAATGATTATTTCAGACATTCTTCCGAGTTTTTCGAGAGCATACGCAGTGAGCTCTGATTCATGTTCGATTATGGAA
>DAOVBK010000257.1 GCA_030670605.1 Candidatus Stahliibacteriota bacterium | reverse complement strand
AATGGCTTTCTCGTCACCAAAGTCCCGGTTGACCAGTACGGACGAGTCAACCCGCAAAAAGTCGAAGAACGTCTCACTGACAAGACTATCCTCGTTTCAATAATGTATGCAAATAATGAGATAGGCACGATCCAGCCGATCGCCGCAATTGGTAAGCTCTGCAGGAAACGCAGTATCGCCCTTCATACGGATGCAGTCGCTGCACAAGGATTACTGCACATTGATGTTGATAAAGCGTACATAGACCTCATGACCCTGTCTTCCAATGACCTGTACGGTCCCAAAGGTGCTGGCGCACTGTATGTACGGAAGGGCGTACGGATAAACCCACTGATCATTGGCGGCGGCCAGGAACAGGGTATCCGGTCAGGCACAGAGAATCTTCACGGCATTGTCGGTATGGCAAAAGCAGCAGAAGCCATGGAGCAGGAAATGGACGATGAGATTGGACGCTTTAGAAAATACCGGGACAAACTGATCAAACAGGTTCTCGCAACAATTCCTCGTTCATATCTCAATGGTCATCCTACCGAACGTCTCGCGAACAATGCGCACTTTCGTTTTGACGGCATTGAAGGTGAATCCTTGCTGCTCTCACTCAAGGACAAAGACATTGCCGTGTCCACAGGGTCTGCCTGTTCTTCCAAGACACTCGAGGCATCACATACGCTCATTGCACTGGGACTCCTCCATGAAGAAGCACATGGTTCTCTACAAATCACGGTTGGTCGTTTCACAGAAGATAATGACATCGATGCAGTACTGCATGTGTTGCCGGCAGTGGTGAAGCGTCTGAGAGAAATGTCGCCCCTATATAAAGAGGAGGAATAATAATGAAATCAACGCAGTACAGTGACAAGGTCCTCAACCACTTTCGTAATCCACGGAATGTTGGTACGCTGGAGGGTGACGATGTTGCCAAAGGCAAGATAGGAAACCCTGTTTGTGGAGACATCATGGAGTTTTACATTCGGGTCAAAGACAACAAAATCGTTGACATCAAGTTCAAAACATTCGGTTGCGGCTCTGCGATTGCCACGGCGAGCATGATCACTGAACTCGCCATGGGCAGGACTATCGACGAAGCACTCAAAATCACACGTAAAGATGTTGCCGACGAGCTCAATGGTCTACCACCAATCAAAATGCATTGCTCAAATCTTGCTACAGATGCGCTACGGGATGCAATCAATAATTACAAGGAAAAACAAAAGGCAAAACCGACAGAGAAAAAGACACAAAGCGCACAACGAACGATCACTGGTGTCGACACGTTTCTCAACCACGGTGTGTATCATACGGTCGAAGATATGTCTACGCTCAAGGACAAACGCGTCATGGTACTCGATACAGGCAAGAAATCGGTAGAGCTCGCGCTCGAGATTGCCCAACGTACGCCGCGCGTTGTGTTTGTCACTCCGGCAAAAGAAATATCAGTACCCCCTGCGCTCAATACAAAAATGAAGCAATCTGATATCAAGGTCTTACGAGAATCAGAGCTTTTGGAAATAAAAGGTTTGAACGAAGTAGAGCAAGTCCACATCCATGATCTCAATGAAGAAGAAGAGTATGATCTGTTTGTGGACGCAGTCATCATTTTGCAGTAGTAGTACTGTGACAAAATAAGATGGATTTGAAACAAGCGCTCGGCAAATAAACCTAGGACAGGAGGCGAAACAACAGACCGTGAGCAACACGACAAAACGTATGAGCCTCAAGATCACGGGCATGACCTGTGCGATGTGCGTACAGACAATAGAAAAGGCAGTACAGGCGCTTGATGGTGTGAAGAACATCACGGTCAATCTCGGAAATGAAACAGCGCTGATTGATTACGACGACTCGCGTGTGAAGCCGACCAACATAGAAAGCGCAGTCAAGAAAGTTGGCTATGGTGTTGTTAGCGAAAAAACAACACTTACCATCGGCGGCATGACCTGCGCAACCTGCGTCGTAACCGTAGAGAATGCACTCAAGAAACTGAATGGCACAATTGATGTCAATGTGAACCTCGGAGCCGAAAAGGCGTACGTCACATATAATCCAAGCGCGACGACGCTCGCAGAAATGAAAAAGGTAGTTGAAAGCGCGGGTTACCAATATCTTGGCGCACAGGGTGAACTGGGTGTCGAAGCAGAAAAAGCAGCACGCCGTCAAGATCTCCAGACAAAGAAAAGAAGGTTTGTCATCGGTTTCGCGATCGGTATCCCACTCATGCTCATGATGTACCTGCCGATTGAACATCCACCTCTTATGCCATACCTATTGCTCATCATAACCACGCCCGTATTCGTGTATGTAAGCACACCGATATTTCTCGCCGCGTATCGTGCCCTAAAGAATATGAGCCTCACTATGGATGTCATGTATGCGATGGGCATCGGTGTCGCATTCGTTGCGAGCGTGTTGGGCACATTTCAAATAGTGCTGACGCGTGAATTTCTTTTTTACGAGACGTCACTCATGCTCGCCTCATTCCTGACTTTTGGGAGATTCCTTGAAGCACGGGCAAAAGGAAAAACATCAGAAGCAATTCAGAAACTCATGGGTCTCCAGCCCACAACCGCACTCGTGCAACGGAACGGTAAAGAACAAGAAATACCGATCGAGGACGTGCAGATCAATGATACTGTGATTATCAAACCAGGCGAGAGAATTCCAGTCGATGGCGACGTTGTTGAGGGATCTAGTTTTGTTGATGAATCAATGATCAGCGGTGAACCCGTTCCTGTTCTGAAGAAGAAGGACGACGATGTTATTGGTGGAACGATTAATAAGAACAGTGTCATTCGAGTCAACGCAATGAAAATCGGCAAGGATACGCTCCTCGCTCAAATAATCAGACTCGTAGAACAGGCGCAGGGTTCAAAGCCACCAGTGCAGCGAATTGCTGACCGTGTTGTCAGTTACTTCATCCCGGTCGTACTCACTATTGCACTGCTATCATTTGTCATCTGGTACTTCATACTCGACTATCCTCTTCTCTTTGCCTTGACCCGTCTCA
>DAOVBK010000124.1 GCA_030670605.1 Candidatus Stahliibacteriota bacterium | reverse complement strand
CAACATTTACGCTCTATTTCCCCCTTAGGCAAAAACCGTAATTCCAGCATCGGTCCGCATTTTCATACGTTTCTTCCGTAATGCAACAAAATATACCGTGCAAAAAAATGTTGCACTAACAACAAAACTTGGGTTTTTGGGGTCAGACCCCACGACCATCCATTAAAGCTATCTTCGGACCCATTTTTACAAAAACTGCACGGCAGGTTTTGTAAAAATGATGTGTGTAGGTACCAATGGCTTTGTGTAGGTGTTAGGGGGGTGAGGGTGCTTGTCTCGCGACCTTATTTTAGAATGCTTCATACCACATCTTGATTTTTGCCGGATTATGGATATAGTAATGGGATACTATAGGATACTGCTATGAAGACGTTCTTACAGAGCATCATCGATACGCTGCACATGAAAAAAGTTGACTACGGTGATGTACGGGTTGTCGAACGAGAAGATGAGATCATCGTCGTCAAGAATGGTATCATCGAGGCACTCACGCATGACACAAATACCGGGTTTGGTATAAGGGTGCTTAAGAACGCAGCATGGGGTTTTTCCTCATCAAACCGCATTGGCAAGCAGGAAGCAGAGCAGGTGTCACAGGATGCGTTGCGCATTGCCGCAGCTTCGGCAAAGGTCAAGTCTTCCGGCGTCCGGCTTTCTGCTCTGGAATCGCAAAACGGGGCATACAAGACCGAGGTTAACGTGAATCCCATGACCTATTCACTGGAAGACAAGATCGATTTGCTTATACGCTGCGACAAACGCATGCGTCAGGATAAGCGCATTAAGGTGGATATCGGGCTTCTCAGATTTCATAGTGTCAAGACCTATTTTGCCTCAACAGAACATTCATTTATCAACCAGCACAGGGTCTTCTCAGGTGCCCGTATTTTAGTACATGCAATGGAGCACGGAGAACTACAATCGCGTTCATATGGTAATCATCGCCAGGCAGGTTATGTGTTTATTACTGAACTCGACCTTCTTGATAATGCTTCGCGAATACATGATGAGGTCTTGATGCTCCTCAAAGCCAAACCATGTCCCCAGAAAAAGACGACAGTGGTTCTGGATGCCGAACAGATGGTTCTGCAGACACATGAATCATGCGGTCACCCAGCAGAGCTCGACCGCGTGCTCGGAACTGAGGCTTCGTATGCAGGGACGAGTTTTCTCACCATCGACAAGCTGAACAAACTACAGTATGGCTCAGAGATCGTTAACATTGTTGCTGATGCGCAGACGCCTGGCGGTTTGGGTACGTATGGTTGGGATGATGAAGGTGTTCCTGCACAGAAGATTTACCTCATCAAGGATGGCATTTTCGTTGGCTATCTGAGTTCGCGAGAAACCGCGCCGATCATCAATGGAGTATCGAGTGGTGCCATGCAGGCTGATGGATGGAACCGGATTCCGTTGATACGGATGACAAACATAAATCTCGTACCTGGTTCATGGGCTTTCAATGACATGATCGCGGACACGAAGGATGGCCTTTTTCTGACGACCAATAAATCATGGTCGATCGACGATAAGCGGTTGAATTTCCAGTTCGGCTGCGAACTCGCACGTCAGATCAAGAATGGCAAACTCGGTGAGGTTTACAAGAATCCGACATACACGGGTATTACGCCCCAGTTCTGGCGCAGTTGTGATGCACTCGGCAACAGCGCATCCTGGCAGCTTTTTGGTACACCCAATTGCGGGAAAGGTGAACCTGGTCAGACTGCGTTTGTCGGGCACGGCACTGTGCCAGCACGATTTCAGAATGTACAGGTTGGCATTGCAGGATAATGTGATAAGACCCAAGTCACAAGTACCAAGAACCAAATTCCCAAGGTCTCAACAGTTCAAGTTTTTTGCCATTAGTGCCTATTTGGAGCTTGGGTCTTGGAGTTTGGGATTTTGAGAAGGATATGCGCGTGAACATAAAGGGAGTGCGTTCAGCGTTGGCTATTTTGTTCTGCGCGGGGATATGGATAGGTTGTGCGTACTTCAACACGTTCTACAATGCCCAGAATAACTTCCGCGAAGGCATGAAAGCGGTTACGCATGACACATTGAAGTTTGACAACGATTCATTTGATAAGGCGATCGAGAAATCGACAGCAGTCATTGTCAAATACCCGAATTCACGATATATTGATGATGCTTTATTCATAATGGGCGCGTCATACTACTACAAAGGTGATTACTCGCGTGCGTTGGAAAAACTCAGTTTCTTGCAGGTGAATTATCCTGATTCGAAATACTATGATGATGCACTGTACTATCAAGGATTAGCATTTTACAAACAGCGGAAAATCGCGCAGGCGATCATCGCACTGGAAGAGGCAAGAACATTCGAACGCTTCACGACCAAGGCTATGCTTGCTTTGGGCTATGTCTATTTTCATGACAATAATTACGCTGAACTCACTGAACTTGCAGAGGAATTGTTCAGTCGACGACTTGGCACTCAAGACAAACGGTGGGTTCTTTCCCTTCTTGCGGAGGCGCAACGCAATCAGCTTCAATACAGCAATGCATGCGAGACATATCTTGAACTGCTCGAAATCGCGAAAACGGAAGATGAAAAGCGGGAGCTGAAACTTAAGGTTGCTGAAACGTACCTTGAAATGGGAGAATACGAATCGTGTCGGAGTTTTCTCAGGGGCGAGTATGACCCGGAATTCAGGACTATCCTCGCCGACCTTGATGTTGAGCTGGGTAATATCGAAGAGGCAAAAGATGTCTATCTTGAAATAGGCTTGAGCGATTTCTCTCCGTTGACCGCCCAGGCATTCTACAAACTCGCCGAGTTGTACAGAGCTGAAGACAGTGTTGAGTTGGCGATCGCCTTCTATGATTCATCGGTAGACCGCAATGCGCAGAGTGAATATGGCAAGAAGTCAAAAACGATGGCAGATGTGTTGCGCAGGATCGATACGCTCTCCAGCGAGACTGAACAGACCGACCGTGCGCGATTTCTTCTTGCGGAGATATACTTTGTCGACCTTAATGAACCTGAGCAGGCACTTGTCGAATATCAAAAGGTCTATAGAGAATTTCCCGAGAGTGTGTGGGCACCAAAAGCACTGTATGCCGAGCTGTGGATAACGGGCAATGTCTTGAAGAACGATAGCGTAGCCCAGGAAGTTCTGGATGATCTGCTCACGAAATACCCCAATTCTGAGTATGCGAAAAGCGCTCAGAATATTTTTAGCGAAAGGTACGGTTCACCGTCTGAAGGTGAAGAGCCGGATGAGCAGTAAGGTGCAATGCAACCTTCTGCTCACGTGATGGGTGAGTAGTATGGAAACAATGACCCAGACCCTCACAATCAGAAAAAAGCAGTGGTATAGCAAGGATACATTCGGTCTGGAAGTATACGCTCCTGGAATTGACCCACAGCCTGGACAGTTTTTCCAACTTCGTGTTGGTGATGGACTCGATCCCTTTTTAAATCGCCCGATAAGTGTAGCATCGTATACAGGCGGTAAGCTTTTGTTCATAACAAAAGTTGTGGGTAGAGGAACCGACCTGCTTAGCCAGAAACATGTTGGTGAGAAGCTCATGATGCTTGGTCCATTCGGTACGGCGATCAATGTCATACGAAAAAAAAGCCTTCTCATTGCAGGTGGTATCGGGGTAGCGCCGCTGTATTTTCTGGCGCAGAAACTGAGTAAACATGGTGTCTTTTGTACATTTCTTTATGGAGCGAAGCGACCCGAAGATATCATACTGAAGGGTCGTATAAGAAAAATCGCTCACAGAGCATTGTTTGTAGCTGAGTACGGCTCAAAGAAACGCATGACCGCCGTGCAGGCGGTGAGGGGTCTCGAGACGAATGCCTATGAGGTCGCCTATGCATGCGGTCCGCGCCCGATGCTCATCGAACTTCAGCAATTGCGGCTTCCGATTCCTGTGTATGCGTTTTGCGAGGATTTCCTCGGCTGCGGTTGTGGACTGTGCCTCGGTTGTGCGATTCTCTACAAGGGTACATACAAACGGATTTGTACAGATGGTCCTGTGTTCGAACTGAGCGGGATTGATTTTAATGCTTAAACTTTTCAATACATCATTCAGGAATCCTGTTTTCCTTGCTTCTGGTGTATTTGGTTTCGGGCTCAAGTACAAGCGCGTTACCAATAGTGTGGGCGCATTTTTCACAAAGGGTGTTACCCTCGAACCGCGGAAGGGAAATCCACCACCACGCATATATGAAACACCGAGCGGCCTCATTAACTGGGTCGGCTTGGAAAATCCGGGTGTTGAGGTTTTCTGCACACACGTTCTGCCACAGCTCAAGAAACTGCGCACGAAGATTTTCGTGAATGTCGCTGGTTCTTATCTCAATGATTATGAGCGCATCATCAATATGATAGGAAATGAAGTTGATGGTTTTGAGCTGAACATTTCGTGTCCGAATGTTGAAAAAGGTGGTGCTGCGTTTGGTCAGGACGCTCATGTTGCGGCATCAATAGTCGCGCGTGTCAGAAAATGCACAACGCGGCCGCTCATTGTGAAGTTAACCCCGAATTTCTGTGACCCGCGCGAGATAGCGCGCGGGTGTGTTGACGCTGGCGCTGACGGTATTTCTTTGATAAACACGGTGTATGCACTTGCCTATGATGTGCACAAAAAGCAACCGCTCATCAAAGGAGGGCTATCAGGACCGGCAATAAAACCGTTCGCACTCTTCTGTGTGAACCGCGTCAAAGATTGTGGTGTGCCGGTAATCGGTATGGGTGGTATTATGTCAGGTCAGGATGCCTATGAGTTTCTTTTGGCTGGAGCATCTGCAGTTGCTGTCGGTTCGGCAGTGCTCCGTGATCCATACGCACCCCTACAGATAATTAAGGAGTTGAAAGGGTTTATGGGTAAGCCCCGTTAGGAATTTCAATAATCTGGTATTCTATGACTGAAGCGGCTAAAAAGACCTCTGCACGAAGCCAAATGAAAACCATGAGAAAAGGCAAAATCTCTAACGGGGTAAGGGTAAGAATGTTCGTAATCGTGGTTCGTAGCTCGTACTCGTTCATACTTTGTTTGGTCACGAATACGAATGACGATTCACGAGTACGTCTTTGGAGGCAGTATGAATGAGCATCTCATCGTTTCGCTCGATTTGAATGACATGAACAAGATCAAAGAGATAGTATCGCAGCTCAAGGGTTTTGTAAACTATTACAAGGTCGGTAGCATACCGTTTACCTATTTCGGATTGGAAATAGTCAAATACCTCAAGAATGAAGGCGAAGTCTCTGTGCCGAGAGATTTCTATCTGCACACTCTTCCCAATACCGTGCGCGACCTTGACGGCGATGGACGAATGGAATTGGCGGTCAATATTCGCGATTTCAAAAAGGACA
>DAOVBK010000113.1 GCA_030670605.1 Candidatus Stahliibacteriota bacterium | reverse complement strand
TAAAGTAAACTCTGCCCCTACAGCTTGGTTCCATAGTTTAACAGTTGTATTGTTGCATAGTTGTTAACCATCGAGCCATCCAGCTATGCAACCATCCCAACTATTCGGATTCTGCGCCCCGAGCGCGAGCTCATACTTGAGCACGTTGAACGAGTAGAGAGACTCAGCGCGCTCGTACCTCTGATACTGTGCAGCGTAACAACATGTGGCTTCAACGTGTTCAGTGTCAAATTGTGTTAAAATGAGCAATAATACAAACATGGTTCCCTCTTATTTACGAGATGTTCACAATGAGCGCTTTACCCCCGCTCCGGAAGTATATGTAATAATGGGGTTTAATTACTATTGTTAATAGGTAAAAAGGCTCACAATTTCGTCGCTAAATTCGATGTATAAACGCCGTATGCAGTTATACTGAAACCTGGTCAGGTCATTATGCGTATATATAATATACGGATTTTCAGTATAGTTAGTTGCCCGTACGGCTCATCCCGGAGTTTTTGAGGAGGTATTATGTGGATTCTTGCATTTTTCTTGCTCGCAGCTGAAGAAAACAAGGTTGTTGAGGTGCGCTTCACCGAAGATGCACCGCGGATTGACGGCGTCATCGAAGACATCTGGCAAACCGCTGATTCTGCCTTTGATTTCGTGCAATTCGAACCATATGAAAAGACAGCACCGACAGAAAGAACAGTTGTCTATGTCTTGCAGGACAAGAATAACCTCTACTTTGCATTTCGCTGCTCTGCGGAGCAGGCAAAACCAATCGCATGTCTCACTGCCGATGAGGATGATATTCGTATTGGCATTGATCCCTTTGGCAGCAAGACCACGGCGTACTACTTTCAGGTCTTTGGCAGTGGCATACGCTATGATGGCTGGATACTCGATGATGGCAGAACTTATGACGACTCATGGGATGGCGTATGGTACCGTGCAGTCAAGATTTACGATGATCGCTTTGAGGTGGAGGTGAAGATACCGTTCAAATCAATCCGCTATAAAAAAGGTCTTGATGAATGGGGTGTTACTTTTGCCCGCTATATTGCCCACAACCGTGAATATGATTTGTGGAAGGAGTTCTCTCAAAGAGAAGGCATCTTGATTTCAAAATATGGTATACTCAAAGGTGTGAACCCACAGGCGCACGGATACTACTTTGAGATCTATCCAGAAGGATTTATCCGTAATGATACATATGAAGGTGACCCGCTCGACAGTCTTTGGGCAAATACCAAACTGAGCGCGAGCCTCAATCTCAAATGGGACATAACACCGCAGACAACAATCAACGCAACACTGAACCCGGATTTTGCGCAGATCGAGTCTGATCCGTTCACCTTGAATCTTTCCCGTTATCCGACCTATTTTGATGAACGGAGACCGTTCTTTCTTGAGGGCATGGATATCTTCCGCATGCCTGACTTCGGTGATATGGGATTTTTTGATCCGCTGGAGATTTTTTATTCCCGTCGAATTGGTAAGTCGCTCAATGGTGATGCAGTACCGATTATTGGCGGCCTAAAATTGACCGGTCAATCAAAAGACTGGAACGTGGGTGTGCTCGGTGCGTATACTGACGAGCATACAGTAGATGATATCGTTGTTGAGCCTGATCGCTGGTTTGGTGTGATGCGTGCGACGCGACATGTTTGGGATAATTCAGATATCGGCATTCTGTTCAGTGGTGCACGTGCTGACGAGGATAACTACAATTATGCACTCGGTATTGATGGCGTGTATCGCGAGGGCGCCAATCAATTCATTACCCAGGTAGCAGCAAGTGACCAGAGCGGCAAACAGGGCTGGGCAGTTGATGCTGGCTATTTCGGGTACATAGGGAATCTCATCACGTTTACCTCGGCGCGTGTTATTAGTGATTCATTTGATGTGAGCGATATCGGGTTTGTGCCGTGGGCAGGCGAAAAGCAGGTTCTTTTTATGTCTGGTCCGTACCGGCAGTTTGACACTGGAGTCATACGGGACTTCTTTGTCGCACCCGGTATCATTGTCGTGCAGGAACCGGGTGAACAAGATTGGTCGATGATCGGCATTGTCGAATGGAATACACACTTCCGTAACAACTGGGGATTTGATATGAACCTTGCTGCTGGCAAGGCGTATGAGGCAGATACAGACTACGTTTATCGGGATCTCAGCCTGGGTGTGTGGGGAAGGATCTACGGCAATCATATCAATTTCGGATGCAACTATGAGTACAGCTACAACTACTGGCGTGGACTTCTCGCGTACCAGGGTGCGAACTGGTTTTCTTATTCGTATTCGATCATTCCAAATCTGAGTGTTGGGCTTGCCGGTAATCTCTGGATCGAGTGGAATGATAACGGATCGATCATCGCCATGTGGCCCCGTTTACGTCCGCAGGTGTTTATTAGATTCAATGCCGATATGAATCTCAGTCTTTTTGATGAGCTCGTCTATGCGACGCCGGAAACAGACTGGGGCGAGACTGAACTACTCGCAAATAGGGTTGGCATGCTTTTTTCATGGAATTTCCTGCCCAAGTCGTGGCTCTACATAGCACTCAATGATTACCGGGCACAGGATGCATACGGTGATCTGCAGCACCAGTATACGATCAGTGCAATAAAGGCGAAATACCTGGTTTACTTCTAGAAAAGCCCGGTTATTACGTCAGGGCATTTAATCCACCAGCACTATTCTCATTTCGTCATTTTGTCAATTAACAAAACGACAAAATGATGTGAGAACTTGATAGCTATGTGTTGTGTTGTATACTTTAACAGGAGGGAGTAAACGAGTGTGGGAACAAACCAGGCACACGTACTGCCTGGAGGAGGACGAATGTCTCAACGTATAGGCCGTGCGCAATTCGAGCAGCGCCTGGTTGAGCTCTGTGTTGATAGCGGCTCCATGGAATTTTCTCGTCGTGTCATTGATAGGCACATACTCTGGAAAAGCATCTTAGTCGGTCTTGATCCAGCAGCACAATACTCGGAAAAGGGAATAGATGAGCGCATATAGCACTGGCTCACAACCGTCGGCCACACGATTAACCGCGATTATGTGAACATTCGGCGTCAACTTGTTGATGAAGGATACCTCGTAAGAACACCAGATGGTTTTGTGTCCCGGTATGCTGCGACCGGACCGAGCCGGGAAGGTTTTGATGCAGACGTCGAGAATGTGAGTCTTGATGCGGTCATTCAGAAAAGGAAGGCATTAAGAACGCAAAAGAGGCGCGATTTTTTAAAAAGCGCTTTCAGCAAGAAAAATGAAAAGGATTTATTGTTTCCAATCAATCTTGGAAAATGCTAAAGACCGCAGGCCTCGGCTGAAAAAGGGGAGGAAGGCTGTATTCCATGATGGCCTATTCTTTGACCATACATATCAGCCTTTCAGACGAGGCCCGCGGCGCCATGTATGGCTCATACCGGTCCGAAGAATAATAAGAAATGGTTGTGAAAAATCTGTGAAAAACACAATGTCCTCTCCAGTAACGTCGTAAGACGTTGACAGGCATTGTGTTGACTAGTATAATGTATCGGTAGGTCAGGAGGTTTTGTGCCAACATCGTCCATAAGATTTCTTCTCATTCTTAGTATTGTAACCTTTGTTTCCGCTTCACGATATCTCAATACTGCCCGCATTGCATACTATAATGAACGTGATTACGCACGTGCGAAGACTGCCTGTCTCGAAGGTATAGCCGCAGGCCACGAGAACTATGAGCTCTATGCGATCCTTGGAGGCAGTAACATCGGACTCCATAACTGGCATGACGCAGCGTACGCACTGATTAACGCATTTGGTCTTGACTCTATCAAGACGCTCGATTGGATGGATGAACGAGGAGGTGAAGACTACTATTCACAGGCATTCTATTTTTCGGCGCAAGATTTGTATTATCAAGGTGCGTATGAAGAGGCGCTGGGGATGACCGCGTATGGTTACCTGCTCGACCCGACTGATATACGATTCTATATCCTCAAGGGCGCTGCATTGCACAAACTGGGTGCTCACGACAATGCTCAAGAGCAGTTTGCCAAGGCGCTCAGCATTGATCCCGGGAATCCTGATGTGTGTTTTCTGGTCGCGAAGGCATTTTTTGAGAGCAGTATGTTTGACAGTAGTGCTGTCCACTTCGAATCCGCGTACGAATATTACATCACCGGATACAACAGGACGGTGCGGATACTTTTTCACAATTGTGACGAAGTGAAAGTTGAGTCAGTTCAGAACATCATCTCCCTCTGGGAAGAGCAGGATATGGCTGCCTTGGATGAATTCATAAAGAAATCACTCAAAATTGATGCTGGTCTCGATGCACACATCAAGAACATAGAGGATTTGTACAAAACAACCGGCGATCTCGCACGTAGTTACTACTATTGCGGCATGTCATATTACCATCTGAAAAATGATACGCTCGCTCTGCAATATCTTCTCGAGACGCTCACCTATAGACCCCGGGAGTCAGATGCGCTCTATTTTGTTGGTGAGATACTGGTGCGGCGCGGCGCGTTTGAAGATGCCATGCGCAATTTTGAAACGCTGACGCAGTCAAAACCCGATGATTGTGCAGCGTGGTTTTATCTTGGCGTCTGTTGCACACAAACAAAGGAATATGTACGCGCGATTGATATCTATGAGAACAAGGTGCTTGCACTTGACCCATACAATAGTGATGCAATGACTAATCTCGTTTTTCTTTACAGTGAGCTCGGCGACAGAGAAAAGTCAATGCACTACCTTGAAAGAGTCGAGGAACTACAGGAATGACCAAGAGAGGAGGAAAAAATGCATTCACTTTATATGATGTACGCAGTCATGGTATGTTTTGTGGCGGTTTCAACAATATCCGCAGACACGTTGCCTGATTTTGACAAGCTCTGGGATTATCAAAACCCGGACCAGACCGAGATAAAATTCCGCGAACTTCTGCCCGTGGCAGAAGAATCAGGCGACCTGTCGTATTATGCGCAATTGCTCACGCAGATTGCTCGGACTGAAGGTCTGCAAAGTAAATTCGAAGCTGCACACAAAACGCTCAACAAGGCGGAATCATTGTTGACCGAGGATATGATTACGGCACGTCTTCGATATCTTCTGGAACGGGGACGGGTATACAACTCCTCACAGCAGCCGGATAAGGCGCGACCGCTGTTCCTTGAGACATGGGATATGGGTGTTGCGCATGGTGACGACTATTATGCAGTTGATGCGGCACATATGATGCAGATTATCGAACCACCTGAAAAACAGCTCGAGTGGGCAGAAAAGGCGATGGCGCTTGCCGAGAAATCTGAGAAAGAACGTGCGAAAAAATGGCTCGGCTCGCTCTACAATAATACCGGCTGGACCTACTTTGAGCTTGAGCAGTATGACCGGGCACTTGAGCTCTTTGAGAAATCCCTCGAATGGCATGAGAACAAGAACGATGAATACGGCACATTCGTCGCCAAGTGGACCGTTGCGCGGGCATACCGGCAGGTTGGGAGAAATGATGAGGCGTACACCATCCAGAAAGCATTAGAAAAAGAAATCGACGAAAAGAAGATGGACCCGGACGGCTTTGTCTATGAAGAACTGGGTGAGCTCCTGCTCCTTATGGGTAAAACAGCAGATGCGCGTCCCTATTTCCAGCGTGCCTATGAGGTGCTTTCTCAGAACCAGTGGTTCGTTAACAACAAAGCAGAGAGACTCGAAAGACTG